>DRTC01000228.1 GCA_011372345.1 Candidatus Cloacimonadota bacterium | reverse complement strand
TTCGGAGCATTTATGCAGGTTTCTCTGGTGAATGATGGTCCGGTAACGATAATTCTGGAAAGATGAACACCTTGAAAAAGTTTATAAGTATTTTCTTCCTGCTAAACCATTTCAATGGTTCCGATAAATCCGTAAAAATTTGCGACTAAAGGTTTTAAATGAATATCCAAAATGTTATTTTCGATTTAGGGAAAGTATTAGTTGATTTTGATTTTGATATTTTTTTTAAAAAGCTTGGATATGATCCAAAAGACAGACATCTGGACGAAGCCAGCGAACCTATTCTGCTTTTTGAATCTGGCAAAATGAAAAAGATAGATTTCATCAGCAGGATGAGAAAAATATATAATTTCAACCTTTCGGATGAAGATTTTGAGAAAATCTGGTGTGAAGGTATATTTACAGAAATTCCGGAGATGATCGAATTAGCAGAAAAAATAGGGCAGAAATATAATATTTTTATCCTCTCAAATACTGATGAAATCCATTTTCCACATATCTGGAAAAAATTTCCATCATTGCATTTCTTTAAGAATAATCTGCTGCTTTCGTATGAATTGGACGCAGTTAAACCGGAACCTGAAATTTATCTGAATGCTCTGAATAAATTCGATCTGAATCCAAGAGAAAGTATTTTTATCGATGATCGATCAATAAATATTAAGACAGCTGAAGAAGTTGGTTTTTATGGAATATTAAATGAAAATAGTGAAAAAACGATAAAACACCTGGAGAAAATTCTGGATTTTATTTGACAGCAAGAAACGAATTTAATTTAAGCCAAACAAAAATAATTCCTTGATTTCTTCCTTCTCTTCCAAGGAGAAGGATCGAGGATGAGGTAAAAAGGAGAGAACTGTGAAATGTAAAACATTTTTCGTAATTATTTTTATCGTAATAAGTTCAATGATTATTGCAGAAGGATTTGGGGAAGAATTATGGGACGGCAATACTTTCACTCACAAAGCAGTCGATGCTTCCCGGTTAAATGAGAACATCATCAAAGCAAAAGTTGAGGGAGAATGGCAAGAATTTCAGCTCGAAGAATTACCGGAAATATTCTATCAATGGAATTTCCAGAAAAGGATCCAAACGATCGAGGATATCAAAACCGGAAAAATGCCTGGATTAGCAGGACCTCATAATGGTATAATCGCAACTTATGGTTATCAGCGGGAAGATTCTGCTTTCAAAGTAAATAACGCCATCAAAGGCTGCGGATTTCTTCCTAAAAAAGAAAAACTGAAAGAAACAATCCAACTCCTTAAAGACACTTATAATGACGATATGATGAAGAAAATGGCAATTTTAACAGATCTTTACACCAAAGCTGATACAATTTTTGATCTGACCAAACAGGTTTCGCTGGAATTATATACAGTTCCGGAAAGAGGAACGCAAACCTTCCTCAACCAGATGACCGATCCGACTTCCGTGATCGTATTTATGGATATTCCAACTTTTAAACTGAAAACGATCTCTTATCTTCTGCACCCGGAAAATCCGAATTTAAACGATTATGAAAAGGATGTTGTCGAATATATCAACCTTATTCACAGTTATTTCCACGGAGAGTTTTCCAAAAATTTCATCGCTGTAATTTATAATGTGATCGAATCTTATAACAGTTCACCCGGCAATGATAACGGCAGAGGGACGAGGATTATTACTCCGTAATTTTTCAGACATTGCGAAGGTTGTGTTAATCCTTGCTTTTCTTGACCTTCGCAAAGTTTTTATCTTCGATCTGTGATTGTCAAATAATGAAGAAAAAAGATTAAAGATCTTCAATTCTTATTTATTTCAAAAATTATAATAAAAATCCATTGAAGAGTATTTTTTAAATCGCATTAATTGGGTAGATTTTAGAGATCAAAATGAGAAAGATCATATTGTTTTTTATAAGAAAAATC
>DRTC01000227.1 GCA_011372345.1 Candidatus Cloacimonadota bacterium | reverse complement strand
TCCAACCAGCCATATGGATGGAGGGGAAGGCGATCATTATTACACTCTTCTCGAAGGAAATGATATCTTAGCCGATGTTTTTATCGGTCGTTTGTCTTTTAATTCTATTTCTGAATTTCAAACGATCCTTAATAAAATTCTGAATTATGAAAAAGAACCATATTTAGATGAAACAAACTGGTATAACACTGCTCTGCTGGTTGGTGATCCGAGTTCTTCCGGGCAGTCCTGTATTTATACAAAACAGTCTATCAAAGAAATGATGGGATTTCACGCTCCCAATATAAACTGTATCGAAGTTTATTCAGGTTCCTGGGTTTCGCAAATGAGCAATTATCTTAATCTCGGTGTAAGCTATTTTAATTATCGAGGATACTATGGCATGAGTGGCTGGGATAATTACGACACGAATAACCTTACTAATGGTTTTAAACTTCCTGTTGTTATTACCCTCACATGTGGTACCGGAGATTTTGAAAGTGGAACATCAATCAGTGAAGCATTTCTCCGGGCTGGATCAGTATCAGTTCCCAGAGGTGGAATTGCTGCGGTCGGAACAGCAACTTTATCAACTCATACATGCTTTAATAATTGTGTTGATGGTGGAACATATTACGGTATTTTTGCCGATCATATTTATAATATGGGTGGAGCATTAACTCGCGGCAAATTAAATTTATATATTAATTATCCTACTAATCCAAATAATTCCGTTTACAAATTTTCTTATTGGAACAATCTCATGGGTGATCCGGGAATGGAATTATGGACTGGAATTCCCCAGGAAATGAATGTTATTTATGATTCAGATGTCCCTTTGGGTTCAAATTTATTGGAAGTAGTCGTGCAAAATATCTCCGGACTTCCTTTAAAAAATGCATGGGTTACTGCTTTAATGGGAGACGATGAAATATTTTCGACCGGATTTACAGATAGCGAAGGAATAATCTATCTCGAATTGGAAGAGCTGACAGGAACAGTTGATTTAACTGTAACTCATCATAATTTTATTCCCCATTTAGGATCATTTGAGATTACTCAATCCGATTTTTTTATCAATGTAGAAGAAACTATTATCGATGATGATAATATTGGAACTTCTTCCGGTAATGACAACGGATTGATCAACCCCGGTGAAAGTATTGAACTTGGTGCCAGATTAAAGAATTACGGGACAAATTTATCAACTTCGGTCAATGCTGTCCTTTCATCTGATTGTGATTTTATTACAATCACTGATGATACGGAAGAATATGGTGATATTCCTGCTGGAAATTCGGTTATTTCCGATGATGATTTTGATTTCTCTGTTGATAATAATGTTTTGGGTGGTTCGGAAATTCCTCTTGATTTCACGATCACGGACGGAAATGGAAATGAATGGATAAATAAAGTTTTCCTGAATGTTAATGGACCAAATATTATTGAAAACAATCATATCATTTACGACGATAATAATAGTATCTTTGATCCGGGAGAAACAGTCGAACTTGTTGTAATTCTTGAAAATATCGGTTCCCAGACAGTTGACAATATTTCTGCGATCATCAGCTGTACAAATGATGATATTTCCATTTTTGATGATTACGGATATTTCGGGACTATAGTCAGCGGAGGACAAGCAAATAATATAGATGATTCCTTCGAATTACAGTCAAGTTCCCAGATTTTACCAGGTTCCCAGATTCCTTTTCAAATTCAAATTTCCAATGATAGCGGTTATGAAAGTTTTTCTAACTTTATCATTGAAGTTGGAGAAGTTGATATCACAGATCCCCTTGGTCCAGATGGATACGGTTACTATTGTTATGATGACAATGATATTGATTATGACCTATCTCCCATGTATTTCTGGCATGAAATCGACCCTGATTACGGAGGAGATGGAACTTCTCTTAACTTTTATGATAATGGAGATACCGGAGATATAGAAGATATCAATCTACCTTTCGATCTTTATTTTTATGGAAGAAGATATGAATCGATAACCATCTGTTCAAATGGTTGGATCGCTCCGGGAGAAACAAGCATGAAATCATTTATGAACTGGTC
>DRTC01000226.1 GCA_011372345.1 Candidatus Cloacimonadota bacterium | reverse complement strand
CTTGGATATCTGGATGATAAAAGAAAGTTTACAGCTAAATACAAATTATTATTCCAGATAGGGATTGCCTGTTTAATGTATTATTTAGGATTTAAAATCAAGATTCTCACGAATCCTTTTGGTGATGATATCATTTTGGGAATAATTTCATTTCCTTTAACAATTGTTTGGTTTCTTCTCGTCATCAATGCATTTAACCTTATTGATGGAATCGATGGTCTCGCTTCTGGAATTGCTGTGATCGTCAATTTAGTTTTATTTGCTGTTGGACTTCTATTCTCAAATAAAATGATAATGTTATTGGCTTTGACTTTGATCGGCAGTAATATGGCTTTTTTAAAATATAATTTTTATCCGGCAAAGATATTTATGGGAGATACGGGAAGTTTATTCATCGGCTTTAATATTGCTGCCATCTCGGTTACAGGTTCGATTCAATTTAAAGGAATTACAACCATGACCTTACTAATTCCGATAATTGCTTTGACTTTCCCGATAAGTGATACTTTTTTGGCAATCGTGAGAAGGATAAAAAAAAAAGAGAGTATTTTTTTGGCAGATAAAGAACATATTCATCATAAAATGATGGAATCAGGTTATAATCAAAAGACTATTTCCATCATCGGATATACTATTACTTTTTTATTCGGTCTGATCGCTTTCGGATTTTCTTTTGCATCGAAAGAGATCTTACTGGTTATTCTTTTACTATTAATTATACTGTTAGCATTATTTTTCATATTTACAAAGGGGTTACATAAATGAAAAAATTTAGTTTATTTCTGATGATAATAATTTGCTGGATCAATGTTCATTCATTGAAAAACTGGAAAACTTATACAAATACAACCCATATTTTTGATACTCAAATAATAGACAACAAATTATATTCTGCAACCTGGGGTGGAATGTTAACATTCAATTTAGATGATCATGTTTTTGAGAAAAATTATACGATTATCGATGGTCTGACAGGAACAGATATAAGAGCTTTACATTACGATAATAATTCTGATGTTCTTCTGATTGGAACGAGTAAAAATGGAGTAAATCGATTTTCAGATAATGAATTTTTATTGCCGATAACTACAACAACCGGTTTGCTCTCGGATAAGATCAAGAAAGTTATTCAGAAAGATTCTCTGATCTTTATAGCTACGGATCAGGATTTAAGCGTTTTTTTGGATAACCAGGATTTTCCATTTCCTTTATTGATAGATAATTATTCTACTCAAGATGGACTATCTTCCGAACAAATTAATTCAATCCAGATTTCATCAGATGATATCCTATTTCTGGGAACTGATAATGGTCTTGATCTTGTTCATTTAGACTCAATGAATACAGTCTCTTCCTGGTACAATTTAAATGTTGATAATTCAATGATCCCCGGAAATGAGGTCTCATCTATTTCGCTCAGAGATGATAAAATTGCTCTGGGAACAGATGAAGGAATTGCTTTAATAGATCTACCGGAAATGAATAACTGGACGATTTATAATGAAACTGATCTACCTGATACGAATCGAGTTTTTCCGGTTTTCCTCGATTCGGAACGAAATCTCTGGTTCAGTTTTGGAAATTGGAATGATGAAAAATTGACGATAGACAATTCTTCTGACCTTGCTATAATTAAGATTTCTGAAGATGGTTCTCAAACAATCTGGATGAAAGATGAAAATGGTCTTACAACTTCCTTGATTACAGGATTTACTGAAATTGACGGTTCAATTTGTGCATTTTCATGGGGAGAGGGGATTTTTATTTTAGAGAATAATAACTGGCAGAATTATAAACAAAACTCCATTTCAGCAAATATTATAACTGATATCGAAATCGACCAGAATAATAAATTGTGGGTTGCAAACGGGTATTATGGGCTATGGGAACTCAGCAAAGGTACTCAAGGTATTTCCTGTTTTAATGATGGAATCTGGGAGTTCTACACATCCCAGGAATCTCCTTTAAAAACGAATAATGTTTTGGATATTGAAATCGATCAGTACAACAAAAAATGGTTTGCCTGCTGGCAATTAAATGAACCCGGAAATGGAGGAGTTTCCGTATTCGATGATGTTGCTGACAACTGGCAGACTGTAACCGGACTCTCATCAAGTTACTTCACTTCAATGTCTGCTGATTATCAGCATTATATGTGGTTAAATTCTCATAATAAAGCTGATATTGTAAATGTTGTCGATCTAACACTTGTACATCATACTGGAACGATAAACCTCGACATTGTTGATAATGATGGTGTTGATAAATATTTATGGTCGAGTTTGATTACAACTGAATGCAGTTATTTTGGTTTCATTGAATCAGGAATCTGTATCTGGAATAATTCTTCTTTTCCAGAAACTTATGGAAATTACTGGCAAAATATACCTTTTTCCGATCTTCATAATAGTGCTAAAGTATTTGATATTAAAAAACGGGAAACGACATATACTGATGAAATCTGGATCGCATCCTCCAACGGTTTATTTATGTTCGATGGAGATTATTGGTATCAATACGGAACTGTAATAAAGAAAAAAATTTATTACAATAATAGTTGGACTTATAATGAGAACGATCCTGAATATTTGTATATCGGGGGAGAAAATCCGCAGGAAAAATTGTATGGAGCAGCTTCTACCTATCCGACTGCTTTGTTTGTCGATCCTTTCAATCGCATCTGGATCGGAACCCAGGATAATGGGATAACTCTTTATCAACCGGAAGCTTATTATGAAGATGAGTTCACCAATATTACTAAAGAAAAATATCCCCTGCTTTCCAACACAATAACTTCATTTGCTTATGAACCTGACACTGGAACTTTGTATGTTGGAACTGATGAAGGTTTGAATTCCTTTGAGATTGGAATTGCTCCTTCTTCCAATAAAGAAACAAAATTGCGAAATGTTGTTGTTTATCCAAATCCTTTTCATCCTGCTCAGGGAGACATTTTGAGAATTGAAAATCTCTCTACTCAAACCATGCCGAAAGGTGATACTTCCTGCAGTATTTACGATCTGAACGGAGATTTTGTGATCGAGCTGCAGAAAGACTATTTCCAACAATTCCAATGGGATGGATTGAATAGTTCAGGATATAAATGTGGTTCCGGCATATATTTTTATGTTGTTCATACAGATGATGGTCAAATAGCAAGAGGAAAATTTGCTTTGATCAGGTAAATCTTAATGGAAAAAAAATTAGCCAAACTATTATTTATTTCTGCTTACAATTCGACTTATGTAAAAACTGATCTATCTATTTTAGAAAAAAGTTTTAAGGTCAGAACCTTGATCATATCTAATTGGAAAAAGAATTTGGGTAAAATTTCTGAAATATATAAAGGTGTTTTATGGGCGGATATTTCATATATCTGGTTTGCTGATTTTGTAGCTTTACTGGTTATTTTTTTCTCAAAGCTGTTGAAGAAAAAAACTGTTGTTGTTATTGCCGGATATGAGCTGACAAAAATCCCGGAATTCAAATACGGAGGACAGTTAACTCTCATCTCTCGCATGAAAATAAAATATGTTCTAAAAAATGCAGATCGAATTTTAACGGTTTCTGATTTCAGTAAGAATGAAATCGGTAAATTTGTCGATTTGAGAAAGGTCAGGATGATCCATCTCGGAGAAGGTTTGGATTGTGAAGATGTTAAGAATAAGAAAGAAAATCTCGTCGTTACGGTTGGAAAAGCACAAAGAAATCCCAGAAATATTATGAAATTGAAAGGTCTCGATACTTTTGTTAAAGCTGCGAAACAGATTCCTGAAGCAGAATTTGTCATCATTGGAGAATATGATAATGAAACATATAATTATTTAAGAGAGGGATCTTCCAATATAATATTTACCGGAAATTTATCAAAAGAACAAACTCTTAAATGGTTCCGAAAAGCAAAAGTTTATTGCCATCTTTCTTACCGCGAATCATTTGGTCTTGCCTTGCTGGAAGCGATGAATTGCGGTTGTATTCCGTTTGTAACTTCAAATGGAGCATTACCGGAAGTTGTCGGAGATACGGGTTATTATGTTCGATATGGAGATGTTGAAGATACTGTGAAAGCGATAAATAAAGCATTAAAATCTAAAAACAATGAACAGGCAAGGGAACGAGCTGAAGAAATGTTCCCGCTCCAAAAAAGAGAAGAAGAACTCAATAAAATAATGAAGGAGATCCTATGAACTTGAAAGTTGGTATTATCGGTTATCAACCAGGATGGGAGATAATTCTGAATCAGGAAGGAATTACTTTTGATAGGATTATGTCAAAAAATCCGATCAAACCTGAAAATTATGCAGTTCTGATTGTTCCTTCCTCGATCAATTCTGATGAAGAACATATCATCTCTAATTATTTGGAAGGTGGTGGTTCAGTCATATTTGAAGCAAAATCTTATGCTGCCATTTTCAAAAAAAAATACAAAACAAAAAATGTCTCTTACCTGGTTGCCAGCGATAAATCTCATTATACAGGTATCGGTTTGGTTGATATAAATTCCGAGATGTCTTATGTGCATGATAAAAGCCTTGTATTTATTGACACAAATCTGCATATTGTTTTCAAAAATGTCGGCAAAGGTATGCTCATAGTTTTTCCTTTTGATATCAATTCTCTGATCCTGAATTACGAATCAATCAGGAAAAAATTCTATTTTATGAGAAAAGAGCTTCCTTCCGAAATCGTTACCAGTGTTTCCAAAGGAAAGATTAGAAGACTCGTTACTTTGACACTTTCGTACATGTTTAACAGTCGCAAACTTCCTTTTGTTCATTTATGGTATTATCCTGATAAAGTTAAAAATGTATTTCTGTTCCGTGTTGATACTGATTTTTGCAATGCCAAAGATGCAAAATCCTTATGGGAGATTTGCCGCAGATATCATGTTAATGGAAGCTGGTTTGTGGATACTGTTTCAGATGAGATGTTAAGCAAAGTATATAAATTAATGGAAAAGGATCAGGAAATCGGTTTGCATTGTTTCAGACATATTATTTTTAATAATTATCGTAAAGACTATGAAAATATCAATCTCGGATTGAGTAAATTAAAAGAAAACAATATTGATACTTCCGGATTTGTTTCTCCTTACGGTGATTGGAATCCGCAACTTGGAAAAATCTTTGAAGAACTCAATTTCAAATACAGTTCTGAGTTTTGTCTCGATTATGACAATTTCCCATTTTATCCTAATTTTGATAACAGGTTTTCAAAAGTTCTGCAAATACCTGTTCATCCGATAAGTCCTGGAAGATTAAGAAGATCTCACTTTTCCGAAAGCGAAATGATCCAGTATTATTTATATGTAATCGAACAGAAGAAACTACTAATGGAACCGATCATTTTATATCATCATCCTTCACATCAGAAATTCAATGTCATCGAAAAACTTTTTATGAAAATCGAGGAACAGAATATCTGGAAAACGAATTTCACCGGATTTGCAGATTGGTGGGAAAAACGAAACAAAATAAAATTACAGCAAAAATTAGTTGGAGATAAGATTATTTCTGAAAAGACTGAAGATAATTTCTTTATCAGGATTGTTATTGATAATAATTATGCGATCGTAAAATTCAAGAAGGAAATTTCTCTAAGAGGTTTAGATTGGGAAAAAGTTGAAAGGATCAGGATTCCTGCAGATATAAAAAATACCAGGAAAAAAAGCTGGCGGGATGTTTTGTATGATCGGGAAAATAAGCAAGGTAAATCAAAACAATGAAAATATATTTTGCCGGTTACCAGACTTTGATGCTGAATCGAGGAGGACCGACTTATAAAATCATTCATCTGAAAAAAAAACTGGAAGAAATTGGAGTTAATGTCCAACTTTTTAATATGTGGGACAAAGATCTGAAAATCGGGAAAAACGATCTCGTTCATATTTTCAATGCCAGTATCAGCACTTTTGATCTGGCAATGAATCTTAAACCCTATGGAGCAAAATTCGTTGTTAATCCGATCTTTTTCAGTAATCATTCTGCAAAAACATTACGGATTTACCAAACTCTGGAAAAGCCGTTTCACAAGATTTTTAAAAGAACTTATTCTGATTACAGCTTAACAAAAGATATTTGCAATGCATCCAAAAAAGTTCTGCCAAATACAAAAGCAGAAGCTGATCTACTGAATCTTGGACTTGGTGTCGATAAGAAAAAAATCAAGATCATCCATAATGGAGTCGAGGAAAGATTCCTGAATTCTGATCCTGATCTTTTTATCAAAAAATACGGAATTAAAGATTTTGTTCTTTATGTCGGACATTTAGGACCAGTTCGCAAAAATGGGAAAAATATTATAAAAGCCCTTCAGGAAATCGATCATCCTGCAATTATTATTGCCGATATTCTGCATAACGAAGAAGGAAATTGGTGCAGGAAGGAAATTGAAAAAACAAAGAATATTCTTTTGATAGAGTGGCTGAAGCATGACGATCCATTACTTGCTTCAGCATACGCAACCTGCAAAACCTTTATCCTGCCAACTCGTTACGAAACTCCGGGAAGAGCTGCCCTGGAAGCCGGTTTAGCCGGAGCAAATATCGTTATTACTCCTTTTGGCGGAACTAAAGAATATTTTGCAGACATGGTAGATTATGTTGATCCGCATTCCATAAATTCAATTAAAAATGGGATTCAAAACTCCTTGAATAAAAATAAAAGTGACCACTTAAAAGAACATATCAAGAAAAATTTCATCTGGAAAGTTATTGCTGAACAGACACAGCAGATGTATCAGGAAGTTTTGGATATTAATATCTAATTCGAGTCGTAAGGACGAAGGACGACGACTCAAAGCAGCATGACTGGTTTTATTTCGACTCGTCGCGTTGCTTACGAGTCGAATAATAGATGATCCTTCCGAAGCTTTTCTTTCAAATGCGACAATACGCATTGTCGCTTTCTAAAATAGAGATGCGGAAGGTTGAAGGATTGGAGTAATTCAATCATATTGCCTTTTGAGTCGGAACGATTCATCATTTGGAAGTTCCGATATAAAATCGGAATCGCTTTGCATTAACACGATTAATGCAGTCTAAACATTTGTGTAAGATAAACTTTCCGAATCTTAAATGCAAGAATTTCTTTGCTGGAAGCTTCGGAAAGTAAGAAAATCCATGAAAAAATATTTCAGAAAAACAATAGAATATACAGCTGGAAATCTCTTTAACAAATTGCTGCATTTGTTTTTGCTTCCCATCTTTACTCGTTTGATGGTTCCTGAAGAATACGCTGTTTATGCAAATCTTTTGATCTTTTTATCTTTTGCATCACTGATCTATTTTTTGGGATTGCAGCAGGCGATCTTCTCCTTTTTTTATCAAAAGAAAACCAATGAATACAAATTTACCATAATTTCCTCGATCTATATCATGCTTATTATTTGTGGGATAATTCTGTCATTTCTGATCATCATCTTCAGGCATCAGTTATCAATACTGATCGTCAGAACTGCTCTTTATCAGCAACTTTTTATCTGGATAAGCCTTATCCTGTTCTTTGATGTGATCTATGGCATGACGCTCAGTTTCTTGAATATTATGGAAAGGTCAGCAAATTATGCGCTTCTTTCAAATGTAAAGAATACACTTTTTCTGATCCTGGTCATAGTCGCAACTATTCTGAAAAAACTGGATATAAACTCCATTTTTGTATTTTTAGCGATATCTTCATTCAGTTCAGTGATTGTTTCCCTGCTCAATATGAGAAAAGTGGTGCAGAAATTATCTTCCGTTAGATTCAAGAAGTTATTCTTTTCCATACCGCTTATCAGAGATCTGCTCAAATTCGGAATTATCATGATCCCGGGTACAGTCGCCATGATCACTTTGCGTATGTTTGATAGATATATGCTGACCTATCTTTCTCCGAATTCGCTTTATGATGTTGGAATTTATGCGATCGGATATCGAGTGGGAATGATAATGCAATTCCTGATTTCGATGGTAAGTATGGTTTACTTCCCTTATGCAATGAGAATTTCAGACCATTCCGAAGCAACTGCATCATATAAAAAAGTCTTTAATTATTATCTCCTTTTTGGTGGAATTCTCGGATTTCTGATCATTTTATTTGCTGCGGAAATTTTTTATATTTTTATTGATAATGCTTATTATCCTGCGATCAAAATTGTCTTTTTCGGAGTTATTTCAAATTTCCTGCTTGGTGTTTTTAATATCATAAATATCAGTTTTTATGTGAAAAAAAGAGCCGGAAAAATTGCGGTTGCAGTTGGGATTGGAGCATTGATAAATATTTTCTTGAACTATCTTTTAATCCCTGAATTTGGAATTTACGGAGCTGGAGGAGCTTCGATCTTTGCCTATTTATTCATCGTGGTCTATAATTATATTGCTGCTGAGAAAGTTTATCCGGTTGGTTATAAGTTTAGATTTGTTATATTAACT
>DRTC01000225.1 GCA_011372345.1 Candidatus Cloacimonadota bacterium | reverse complement strand
GAAGGAGGAAAAAATGCAAGTAGATCAAACATTGGATTGTAAAGGACTTAGTTGTCCGATGCCGATTATCAAATTGGCAAAAGCAGTTAAGAAAATGAACAGCGGTGAAGTTCTGGAAATGATTGGAACAGATCCCGGTTCAAAAACCGATGTTCCTGCCTGGTGTGAAAAGACCGGGAATATTTTCATGGAACAGTCTGAAGAAGGTGGTGCATTTCATTTTTTCATTAAGAAAAAGTAAAAAGGGAGTGGATCATGTTTAAAAAAGGAGTTTTAAGAGATTTATTTGATTCTCTTTTCGGTAAATCCTGGCCCATGTGGATAGGAGGAATTTTACTGGCATTATTGAATATTCTTCTTTTCGTTATTAAATATCCCTGGGGAGCAAGTGGAGGATATGTCAATATTGGACAGAATTTATTCCAGAGTCTTGGAGCAAAAAGTATCGGCACTGGAACACCGATAAGTTTGCATACAGTTGCTTTATTGAATATCTTTATCATTCTGGGCGCCTTTATCTCATCTTTATTCTCCAGAGAATTCAGCATTAAAGTTGCTCCCGTTGGTGAACTTGTAAAAGGTCTCATCGGTGGAGCATTGATGGGAATCGGGGCAACAGTCGGAATCGGTTGCACGACAGGCGGCTTTTTCAGTGGAGTTCCAGCTCTTTCCGGAGGAGCTTTATTCCTTTCGCTTGGATTTATGGTGGGAACTTTTGTAGCTCTCAAATATTTATTGTGGGAAATGGAAGCTCTTCCCAATGTCAGTATGGGAAAATCCTGCACCTTGATTCCGGGAACAGGTAAAAAAACCGGCTGGCAAAGATGGCTCGGTTGGATTCTGATAATTGTTGTTTTGTTTATTGTCAGCAATTATACAGTAAAAGGAACAGCTCTCTCAAAGATCCTTGGTTGGCATGTCTTGATCGCACTCCTTCTGGGAATAATCCTGCAACGGTCTCGATATTGTATTGTCCGAGCATTCAGAGAGCCGTTTATGACTGGAGAAGCAACAGCTCCGGTTGCCATTATCATCAGTATTCTGGTTGTTCTAATCGGATTTACTGTGCTGAAGTTCTTTGGAGTTGGGAATGCCGGAGAAACAGCAGTTCGAGCAATAGAAATGAAATCTGTTTATGCTAATTTCTGGTTAAGAGCTCTTTTGGGTGGTTTTATCTTTGGTCTGGGAATGACTTTGGCTGGTGGCTGAGCTGTAGGAGCACTCTGGCGTGCCGGAGAAGGTCATTTAAAATTATGGATGGCAATTATCGGATTTATTATAATGGCTCCTTTATCCAAAGGATTTATTGTTCCCGGGATTGTAAAAATACTTCCTGAATCTGTACGAAGTAAAGTATTCCTGCCTGATATTCTGGGTTATACTGGAGCGGTTGTTTTGATTTTAGTAATTCTCTTGCTTTGGTATATGTTTGTTAAATGGAACGAAAAATCCGGAAAATTTTCCGCATTATAAGAGGAGGAGAAATGTTGAATGAAATGAAATCCCGATTACTTTCGGGAAAAAAAATATATTTCCTTTTAGTTATTTCTGCTGTTCTTCTTCTTTTTTCAGGTTGCGGAAAAGGTTTTTCCAAAGGTGGATATTTTGCCAACGCCAAAGCAATGGTCAATGAAGCCAAGCAAGGCATTGAAGAAATTTCCTATGATGATTTCAAAACAAAATTAGAGAAAGAAGAAATTCGAATTGTTATCGATGTTAGAGAACCGGGAGAATTTGAAAACGGTTATATCAACCAGCCGGATGAAGAAGATGAATATCCTTATCCGGAAACATTTGTTGTCAATATTCCCAGGGGATTATTAGAATTCAAGATCGGTGATAAAAGTCATTGGGACGATGAACTCTGGGTAGAAATGCCGGCAAAAGATGAGGAAATAATCATTTACTGTAAGAAGGGTGGAAGAGGTGCTTTAGCTGTTCATTCCTTAAAGCAACTCGGATACACAAATGTAAAAAACCTGAAAGGTGGTTACAGAATCTGGTTAGATCCTGATGCTCCATTGGAAGAAGCTCCAAAGAGTTCTGGTGGTTGTGGTTAAAAAATAAAATAAAGG
>DRTC01000224.1 GCA_011372345.1 Candidatus Cloacimonadota bacterium | reverse complement strand
AGCAGGAAAATATATTTACTTTGAAACGGATATCGGAGAAGTGCTGCCTTATTATATTACAGATGAATTCGGGATCGCAAAATCGACTCTTTATGATAGTGAAGAATCTGGTTTGGCAACAGTTACAGTGAACTATGAAAGTTATTATGACAGTGTTAAAGTTATGATTCTGGAATTACCTGAAAAAACAACGAAGAGGTAACAATTGAAAATTATTCTCAAAACTAAAAGACTGATCTTAAGAGAATTTGTACCTGAAGATCTGAACGATTATGCTAAACTCGACAGCGATCCGGAAGTGATGAGATATATCAGCAAAAGAAAAATTCGAACTTTCAAAGAGATCAAGGACGACCTGGAAGGCATTATTGCTTATAATCAGAAGAATAAAGATTTCGGATTGTGGGCAGCGATTTATAAAGAAAATAAAAATTTCATTGGTTGGTTCTGCCTGAAACCGCTTGATAAAACAGATGAGATCGAAGTTGGTTATCGATTGATCCGGGAATTTTGGAGAAAAGGTTATGCTTCGGAAGGTGCAAAGGCTCTTGTCGAATACGGATTTCAAAATTTGCATTTGAAAAGGATCGCAGCTGTTGTTGATCCACGAAACAAAGCATCGGTCAGAGTTCTGGAAAAATCTGGATTAGAGTATGAAAAGATAGCATATTATTATGATAGTGAAGTTGCATATTTTTCCATTGAGAAAAAGAAAAAACATAAGATCCAAATTCAGGAATATTTTCCTTTTATGGAATTGCAATGGCTTAATGTGCATTCGTCAGTAATGATTGATTCTGCTGCCTGGTGGACAGTTTTGCATAAAAAACCGGTTTATAAAAAAGCTGTTGTCGATCTTGTTGCTTTGATCGATGGTAAGATCGTCGGTTTTATTGTGGTCGAGATCAATAGTGATATTATTGCGGAAATTAATCCTGCCGGATTTGTCTGGGAGTTTGGCGTTCACCGGGATTTTAGGGGAAATGAAATTGGAAAGAGGTTGATTGAAAAAGCGCATGCAATCATGAAAGAAAAATTTAAGATCAATAAAAGCATCTGGTATTCGCAGGAAGAAAAAGCACAGAAATATTATGAAAGAATGGGTATGAAAGAAATTGGAAGACATTGGCAATTCAGCATAAACGCGGGAAAAAAGGTTTTCGATGAATTATTAAAAGATGGATTTAATTGCTGGAATATGCGAGGTTCGTGTGATCTCAAGGATTTTAACAAAGTGAAAAGGAACTTTAATATTATCGAAGATGATGAAACTATTAGACCAAGAATCTGTGTTGGGTATGAGTATGTTTTATAGGAAAAAATAGCAGACATTACTGGATTATAGGAAGAAATTGTTATTTATAAAAGAAAAAACAGAAAACTCAACCAAAAAGTAAATAGTTGTGAACCGTAGGGACAATTCTCGCAATTATGAAAATTGAAAAGCCCTGTTCATGCATATTAGATGTTAAACAGGTGTCAAAGGCAGGAGGAACAGAGCAGGGACACTGAAAATATTCAGTGTCTCTGTTTTTTATTGATTTAGATTCCTACTTTTGAATAGGAACGAAAATAACATAAAATCAGACCTTTACAACATCAGCACATTCCCGATAAAGTAGTTCTCTCTTTTGCCAAAGCTCAAATAATTCTTGCTTGGAGAGTTGGCGAACTAGTGGTCGGTCAGAAGATTTGATCCTTTCAAATATAGTTTTCCAGGATGGATTCAGCCAGATAGTTTTGATTTCCTTTTGCTGCAGGAATTTGCGGTTCTCTTCAGTTTCCACGATCCCGCCACCTGTAGCAATAATTCCCTCTTTATCCCAAGCGAGCAGGATTTCGGATTCGATCTTGCGGAAATATGTTTTCCCATATTTTTGGAATATTTGGTGAATATTCATCCCGAGTTTTTTCTCGATCTCATCATCAAGGTCATAGAATGGCAGGTTCTTGGTTGAAGCAAATTTCTTTCCGAACCATGTTTTCCCAGATCCCATAAATCCTATCAGGAATATCATCATAATTATTCTCATTTTTCCAAAGTTCTGTTATTACTCGTTTCCACATTCCTGCGCGGGAAAGCTTATGAGGTTATTTTTCATACTGACTTCCCACCCTGAAGGACGGAGCTTTTGATTCTATTTTTTCTTCTTGCTTGTCTTATGTTCCTTCTCTTTGAGTTTTCTTTCACGATTTCTTCAATAAACTCATTCATGAGATTAGAGAAAGACAGCAGGATGAGTTTCTCTCGGAACAAGTTCCGAACTACGCTTAATAAAAAAGGCGACCATCAAGTCGCCTTTGCAATATACTAAATTACGAATTATTCAATTTTTTCTTCCTCTTCGTTTTTTTCTTCAGTTTTTACAGGTTCAGATTCTGTAGATTCTTTTGATGCTGCGGGAAGTTTTTTTTCTTTTTTTTCAGGTTCTTTCTCAATTTCAGGAAGTTTTTCATCGCTTGTTTCTATTTTTTCTTCCTTGATTTCCGTCGAAGCTTCAGCAGCAATTTCTTCCTTTTCTTCTTTTTCAGGTTCTATAGGAGTTTCATCTCCGATTTCCGGTTTTTCTTCAATCGTTTCCGGTGTAGTTTCCGGTTCTTTTTCAGTTTCTATTTTTTCCTGCTCATCTGCAGGTTTTTCGGTTTCAACAGGTGTTCCTTTAATATCGTCTTTTGTTTCCAGAGGTTTATCTTCAATTGCTTCATCTTTTTCTGCTTTAACAGATTCTTCAGGCTTTTCT
>DRTC01000223.1 GCA_011372345.1 Candidatus Cloacimonadota bacterium | reverse complement strand
CTATCTCCACAAAATGATATTGTAAAAATCAAATATTTTACTGCTAATGTTTCCGGAAAGTATGATCAGGATAAACCAAGAAGACAGTTAACATATTTGAATGCACTAAAAAATTATATTCCCGAAATTGATATTATAAAAGGTTATTTTCAAACTCACGAAGTGGAGATGCCCACTGCTAACAATCCAAGGAAAAAAGTTAAGGTTTTAAAAACAGAAGAAAAATGTACCGACGTTAGCCTGGCTGTTCATTTAGTAAATGATGGATGGAAAAATTTATATGAATGTGCTGTTGTTCTATCTAATGATGGAGATCTTCTTGAAGCACTCAAAATCGTGCATGACGAATTAAAATTATGTGTTGGATTAGTAACTCCCGGAAAAGCAAGAATATCAAAATCTCTTCTTAAGTATGCTACCTTCCAAAAGAGGATAAGAACGAATCTTCTGAGAAATAGTCAGCTGCCAAATCCTATCCCGAATAGTAATATCTATAAACCAGTTGATTGGTAAACATATTTTTTAATATTCTTAATTTTATACACCTTCATTTTTTTCTTGCCAAAAAATTCCCACTTTTAGTCTTACTCAATATAAGATCACATACTAAAAGATCGGAGCATATATGAAAAATAAAATCCGCATAATTATTGCATGTTTACTGATACTGAACACAGTACACCTTCTTGCTCAAAGCGACTATGAGAAGTGGCTTAAAAAAGATCAACAAAAATTTGATGATTATAAAACCGAGCAGGACAAGCTGTTCATGCAGTTCCTCGAGGATGACTGGAAGCAGTTCCAGGTTTTCCAGGGATTAAAAGCCGATGACACCCCAAAACCTGCCGAAATCCCGCAAGCAGAACCTCAACCGCTCCAGCAAACTGAAATCGAGAGAAACGACAGAATAAAAGAACTCTTTGTTCCGAAAATCCACAAATCTATGAAATCCCCGGGTGATCTGAAAGTGAAAGAGGAAACCGCTCAGTTCAAGACAAAAAAGCAGACCCAAAAAACCGATGTGCTTTCGTTAAATGTTGATTTCTATGAAGCACCTATATCATTGCCCGACGAGACTTCTTTAAAAATTTCGTTGAAGGGAAAGCCAAATAATGAATCCATCGCAGAATACTGGAAAAAGATCAGCAATGCAGAATTCGAAGGTTCGTTGCAAAAAACAGAATCATACAAAAAATCCCTTGCATTGAATGACTGGGGATACTGCATGCTCCTTTATGACATCGGAAAAGTCATAAATAATGGAGATGAAGCAGAAGCACTTCTTTTCACGTGGTTCATGCTCAACAAATCCGGATACGACACCAAGATTGGCTACTCTAATGAGCAGGTCTATCTTCTCATGCCAAGCAAAGATGAAATTTTCGGTGCTCCTTACTTTACAATTGATAACCGCCGCTTTTATGTGATGTCTCTCGATGGAAAAGAACTTGAACTTGGGTCTATGTACACCTACGAAGGTGATTATCCTGATGCAAATAAGATCGTTTCACTTAACCTGAACACGCTTCCTGTTTTATGCGGGAATGTGCCGAAGCAGGTAAATTTTTCATATAATGGAACAAATTACACCATTAAATATACATATAATAAAAACATCGTAAATTTTTTGAACACCTATCCGCACACCTCATATCCGATCTATTTCAACACGCCCTTAATGGACCAATCCTATTCTTCTCTTGTCGAGCAGCTTAAACCGATTCTATCCGGGAAGTCAAAATCGGAAGCCCTCAACATCCTTTTGCGGTTTGTCCAGACTGCGTTTGAATATAAAACCGACCAGCAGCAGTTTGGAAAGGAGAAATGCCTTTTTGCAGAAGAAACGCTTTTCTATCCTTACTGTGACTGCGAAGACCGGTCAGTCATATTTGCCTATCTCGTAAAGAAACTCCTCGGGCTCGAAGTGATAGGTTTGGATTACCCGGGTCATATTGCCACTGCCGTAAAAATCGATAATGTGCCCGGAGATCATGTGATGGTGAATGGCAAAAAATACCTCATCTGCGATCCAACCTACAT
>DRTC01000222.1 GCA_011372345.1 Candidatus Cloacimonadota bacterium | reverse complement strand
TCTTTGAACAGTAATTTTCAAGGCAATTAATCTTCTTATATTCTTTCGATTCATAAAGTTAGAATTCTTATTTCTACAAATTTTGGGGGTATGTTTGTGATTTTCTAAAATAAAAGTTGCTGATAATTATCAGCAACTTTTAAAAAAAAAATACATCGTAGATGTATTAATACCCCGTAGGGGAATTGAACCCCTGTTGCAGGAATGAAAATCCTGAGTCCTAGTCCACTAGACGAACGGGGCAAAAGTGATCCAGGATGGACTTGAACCATCGACTCTCTGCTTAAAAGGCAGATACTCTACCACTGAGTTACTGGACCAAATATTTACCGGAACGACAAAAGAAAAAATTGCGTTTTTCATGTCAATAATTTTGTCTAAAAAATCGCTAACTTATTTCAGCAAGTAAGTTTTAACATGAAGAAAGTGAGAAATACGGAAAAAATAAAAAATACTTTTTTATTCTTTTTCCAATTTCAGATTTTGATATGATCTTATTTTTTCGAGATTTTTCCTGGCATCCTCGAATTCGGGCCAGATTTCAAGTGCTTTTTGATAATGTGCTGTCGCCTGTGGAAAATCTTTTTTCATGCTGTAGGCATAACCTAAAAAATTATGTGCTTTTGCGATTTCTTTATCTTTTTTCAGCATTTCTTCAAAAATATTGTTATCAAATCTTTTCTCAGCATTCGGTTCATTTTCTTTTGATAAGGAGAGTATTATTTCTAAAAATTCAGGTTTATCCAGATAAAGTTCTTTTTCTCTTTTTAAAGAACCAAAATATGAATTGTTCAAGGTAAGACTATTATCTATCGATTTTTGGAATGCATCAATGGCATCATCAAGTTGATTATTTTGTAAGAATAAATTTCCCAGGTATCGATACGAATACATCGGGAAAGGATCTGATTCGGCTGAAATATTGTAATATTTGATTGCTAGATCAAGGTTGCCTTTTTTTTTATATTGTTCAGCAAGATTAAAATAAATCGTGGAAGCATGTTTCGGATTTTTTTTTAAAAGCTTTTTAAAGGTCAGGATTGCTTTATCATACTTTTTCATCTGGCTGTAAGTGATACCGAGATTTCCCAGCGCACTGTTTAGATCGGGTTGTATTTTTAAGGCTTTTTTGTAATTAACTATCGCAGCTTGATATTTTTTATTCTTAAGATAATTATCACCATAATTTTTGTAATTTATTGCTTCGGTTTTTTTCCCTTCTTCTGATAAGTTTTGCAACCAGAGAGGATTAATGATCGAGAAGATTCCAAAAATTATTAATAATCCCCAGATCGTTAAAAAAGAATTGCGAACAATTTTTTCTTCCGGATTTTTTTTTTTAACAGGTATTGTGGATGATAAAAACAACATTATATCCTTCTTTTTTCAGTTGATTGAATTTAACGCACGCTTCCGGTGTGCTCAAAATTATTATTTGAATAACATTCTTCTTTTCTTTGTTAAAAATAAACTGAGTTATTAAATCTTCAGGAAATCCTTTTCCCCCTTTTCCATATTTGCCAGCTCCAATCAACAAAATATCCGATGTATAGCTGCCTATTGTATTTATATCTCTCTTATTAAAAACATGTTTTTTATCAACAAACCTGAAAAAACCGTTTTCAAAGATCATAATATCAAAAAAAGGTAAAGGAATTCCTTTATAGACTGTTAGTCCGAAAGAATTATAAACAATGTTCTTATTCTTATATTTAAAATAGAAATATCCTTGTATTGTAATAATGGAAATTAATAGAATAATAAAAACGATCCTGAAAATTTTTATCCTCGATAAATGTAGAATTGAAAAGAAAAGAATAAATGTTCCTAAACTAAACAAGACTGCAATATGAGAATAGTTTATTTCTGTGAGTACGGAACTGATGGAAATTAATAAATAAGCAAAAACAAGTTCGAGAAAAAGTATGGAAAATGGATTTCTAAAATAGTCTCTAATCTTTTTTCTCCTGATCTTCCAACCTTTCTTAATGATTTTTCCCTCTTCAATCACAAAGAAAATTAAAATCAATCCGATAACAGTTCCCCAGACATCTTTTCCAATATCACAAATATCAAAAATACGGTTGGAAATATGGATCTGGATAAATTCGTCGAAAGTTGATATGAGAATCGCAGATAAAAAAGTGAATAAAATGATTTTTTCAGGAGGTTTCCCTTTTTTTTTAAAAAAACGATAAGCAATAAAAGAAAAAATACCATAAGCAAAATAATGCCAGTTATGCTGCAGATCATAAAAATTGTGATGAAAATAGAAATCCGTTGATTTTTGTCCGATGATCATCAGGGAAATAACGATGAGAAACGAAATGATCCTGAATTTTGTTAACTGCTTTCGATTCTTAAAAATAAGAGTGCTGACAACAATGATCGCCATAAGAACAATATATGGTATTGCAAATCCTGATATTTCAAGGGAAAACTCTGAAAGCATACCAATAGCTGATTGTAAATAGTTCTGAAGTAATAAAAAAGGTGTAACTATCAGCAATAAACCGTATAAAATCAGATTTGTTAAAGGTGAATACTGTTTTATGTTTTTTTTTCTTCCCATCATTCTCACTTTTTCAATTTTGGAGAAATTTTTTTAATTTTGTTTTTTTGTCCATAAAAAAAAGAGTTTAAATTTCAACACAAATTCATTGCCAATTTTTCCAACCCTTAAAAATTTTGCACGGGAGATATGGAATGAGGTTGAAAGTTGCGGTTTTGATCAAGGTTTTGGTCATTACTTTATTAGTAGTAATTGTTGTTATCGATTCATTTATCATTAAGTATTTACGGAAAAAGATCGATAATATTACGATCGTTACCTTTGAGTCCGATACTTTGATCGCTTTATCTCCCAAATCTATTAAAGAAAATTTAATTGTCTTTACTCCTCAATTTGTGGATGATTCCGCAAATCTGAAATCTCCCTTTAACGACGGTTTATCATTAAAGGAATTAATTAAGAAATACATCAGAAATAGCTGGGCAGATCATTACGGAACTCTTCGGGGCACAAAAAAGCGCCGTAGAATTCATGAAGGAATAGATCTTTATGTTCCGGAAAATACACCGGTTTTTCCTCTCGCGAAATATGGAATTGTAACGGAAGTGAGTGATAATCCTCATTATATGGTTCAGGTTGAATGTAAAAAACAAAATGGTGAAATCGATTCTGTGAAGGTTGAATATGGAAAAGTTGTCAGGATCTTATATCCGGAAGGTATTGAAAGTGTTTATGCCCATTTAAACGAAGTTAATGTAAGTTTGGGACAGGTCGTAAATGGTAACACCAAAGTTGGTTTAACAGGTCTAACCGGAAATATCAGGAACAGCGGGAAACCTTCACATCTTCACCTGGAATTAAGAGATTCCAAAAATAGATCTTTTGATCCCAGACACAGGCTGCATTATGATTATGTTTGTTATGAACATTTTTTAAATTATCTTGATATATCGGATTAAAATAAAAAAATATGTCGCTGATTTTACGGATTTAACTGATTTTTTTATCAGTATTTATCCGCGAAAATCTGCGGTAAAAAAAGGTGGAATTATGAAAAAAATTGGATTAGTTGTATTAATGCTGTTCGTTATTTATTCTCTTTTTGCTCAACCAAAAATCGAATTTGATACCATGACGCATGAATTTGGTGATATTAAAGAGGATGAAGGTCCCTATGAAATTGATTTTAATTTTACTAACACCGGGGACGAACCTTTAAAACTTATAAAAGTCAAAGCCGGTTGAGGTTGCACAACTCCCAGTTGGTCAACTGAAGAAATCGCACCGGGTGGTACCGGTTTTATCAAAGTTAGTTATAAATCAGATAATCGTCCGGGAAAGTTTAATAAGGCAATTACTGTTACGACTAATGAGACAAAAGAAAATGATAAAAAATATCAAATAAGAATTAAAGGAAATGTGATCCCGACTCCCGGTAAATTGAGAAGGAAAATTGGAGATTTAAAGATAGAAAAAAATAGAATTGATTTTGGGAAAGTTAAAGATACTGATATTCTGATCGATACTTTAAAAATCCAGAATTCAAATCCGGAACCAGTTGAAATTTTGTTTGAAGATATACCTCCTTATATCCAGATAGACCTTAATTCCATGATCATTCAACCCAGACAGAAAGAAAACATGATCATTACTTTTGACATTTCCAAAAAGAATGAGTATGGATTATTGGGAGAAACGCTAAAACTGAAAACAAAGAGATCATCAAATGAAAAAAGAGGTAGTATCACCCTTAATGCTGATGTGGTAGAAGATTTTTCTTTATTAACACCGATGGAATTGGAAAATGCTCCGCAAATCCATTTTTTCGAAACCAAAAAAAATATCGGCACGATCAATATGAATGATACCATAAATGTCAATTTTGAATTTGAAAATAAGGGAAAAAGAGATTTGATCATAAGAAGCATAAAAATCAGAAGAAGAGGTTTGACAGTAGCGAATTATGATGAAATCGTAAAACCGGGCAGATCAGGGAAAATTGAATTAACACTAAATCCTCATTATTTTGCAGTGAGTATTAATATCGACATCACAGTTATTGCAAATGATCCCAAAAACAACATCTCCAAACTGAAGATATTAGCAAATATGATCAAAGATAAACCGGAAATAAAGGATGGAAAATTCTCCCGAATCATTTATCCCACAGATGCTTACAAATTAATAAAGAAAAATGCAAGCATTGAAAATTTCATGATCCTCGATGTTCGCACTCCAAAAGAATATGCTGAGGGTCATCTTGAAAATGCAGTAAATATTGATTATTATTCCTCTTCTTTTTATCAATTTATGCAGATGCTGGATAAAAAAAATATTTACCTTGTTTACTGCAAAACAGATACACGCAGTATGGATACTCTGAAATTGATGAGAGAACTGGATTTTGAGAACATCTATATTATGAAGAATGGTTTTGAAGGATGGAAAAAAGCTGATTTCCCAATATTAAAAGATTAACTAAACTTATTTCCCACAACAGAATCGTGGGCTAATTGTTTGCCTGATGCATCATTAGCCCACAGTTTTAACTGCGGGGAAAAGTGTGACCAAAACAAAAACTTAATCGCTTTAGCGGTTTCCAATTCTATTTTGCAGGATTCATTTAAGAGAAAATAAAGGAGCATTTTTGAAGGGATTTTTATTCTCACCAAGAAACCAGTTGATCGTTTACATCCTGATCATCTTCAATGGTCCTTTTATTATGTGCCAATATTATCTGCAGCCTTTGATCAGAAAAATCTCTCAATTTTCATATAATTTAGCCGGATTTGAAATTCAAATTGTACCGGTTGCTGTAATTACTTTTGTAATCCTGATCATTTCCCTGACCATAAAAAAACTCAATCGATTACGAATTTCAGCATTGCTGTTTATTTTTTTTATAATATTTATCGGACAGCAGATTTCAGACTTTTATATGGGAAATTCATTATTTGATATCCAGAGCAACTGGCATTATATCGCTTATACGATCTTCTCCTATCTGATGTTCCGTTATTTAAGTTATCGGAAGAACTCTCCTGTCAGGATCATCCTTTATACATTTCTGGCAGCAACACTGATTTCTACTCTGGATGAATCATTTCAAATGAAGATGACGAACCGGGTATTCGATATAAGTGATATCGTTAAAGATATGCTGGGAGCAGTGATCGGTTTGATCTTTGTCTTTTTCATTTATGAAAATGGGAAGATCATCAAACACGGATGGCATTTCCGCTATCGGAAGATCAAGGATTATTTCAAGAATCCTGTTTCGCTATTATTTCTGGAACTGGTGTTCACGATTCTATTCCTTTTTTTCAGCTCGGTCTTAACAGAGAAAAATGTCCGCATAAATTCCATTTATATCAGTTTACTCGTTTTTGTGATATTTTTTCTCTTTTTCCATTTTTCAAGATCTAAAATTGTGAAATATTTTTTATTGTTGTTAGTTCTTGCTCAACTTATCTCATTCGGTATTTTCAGCAGGAAGAATATTGTCTATAACTCCCCAAATCTGACTATTTATAAAGGAATTCCCATCCCTTATTTCGATATTATGTTTTTCGAGAATGGTTTGTTCAGGATCGTGGATAAAAAGACTTTTTTTCAGACCAGAGATCTGGAAATTATAAATAGTCATACTAATGATATTTTATTAATTGGTAGCGGAGAAACAGGAAAAGGCGGTGGTGGTTTTCCCAAAAAGGAGGAAATGCAGTTCTATATTAATGATATTAAGAAAAGATGTGTGCAGGTTCTGATCCTGAAAAATAAAAACGCGGTGACCATGTTCAATAAATTAAAAAAACAAAAGAAAAGAGTTGTCTTTATCCTGCATCATGAAAAATAAAAAAAATAAAATACCAGCAGATCCCGTAGCTAATACGACAGATCCCATAGTTATCACGACAGAATCCAAAATTATTACGAGCGCTCTGTTTCTCGTGATCTGTCTTCTCTTCCTGGTCATTTTTCTGGGAGAGACCAGATCCGAAAAATTTATGGAACAAAAAGAATCAGGTAAATCAGCAGAAGCTGGAAATCTGTACAATGTTGCCATGCAGTATTACCGGGCAAATGACCTCTCTCGAGCGATCCCTAACTTCCGGAAAGCAATTGAATTATCACCGGATTTCTGTGAACCTTATATCAATTTAGGAATTTCTTATGCAAAATTGGGTGAAAAAGAGAAAGCCATCAATTCTCTGAAAACTGCTCTCGATAAAGATCCAAAGGAAGATTATCTTGTTTATCTGAATCTGGCTCAGGTTTACAAGGGTTTTAACATCGAAGAAGCAAAAAAGGCATTTCAAAAAGCGATAGAACTGCATCCTTATCCAAAATACGCATATTTTGATCTGGGTGATTTTTTGTGGGGATTAAATGAATTTGATGAAGCTGTGGAAAACATTGAGAAAGGTTTAGTCCTGCATAATTTAAAATCATTTTATCTCGGCAGCATTAAACGGGCTATCCGTATTTATTCCGAGATGCCTGAACTTGTCGAAGTTCTGAAAAAATTAGTGGAAATAGGTGCAACCGAGGATGTTATGCAGAAATATGATAACATTGTCTTTAATAATTTCTATCTAAAAAATAACCAGCAGATCGCGGATAAATATGGTCAGATAGGCTATCATTATTTATTAAAGAAGGAATATCCGAAAGCCATAGAATATTTTGAAAAATCCATCTCCATCTGGAGTTCTCAAAAGAATAGAGCTTATGAACATTTGAAAACTGCTCAGGAAAACGAATAACTATAAACACTTAACCAACTCTTTTTTGTCTCAAATGTATTCTTTTTTAGTTTTAAAAAGGGATTATTTTACATCCTGAATGGAATCAGAAAATTTCCGGAATTCAGAAAAAAGATATTTCTACTATCCTGAAAATGACAGAAACAGGAATTTCCATCATTGCCATAACAGATTGATAAATTATTAACTGACATTTCCCACTTTATTTTAGTCGATAAAATTCCTCAGGATAAAGAATCATAATTCCAGTACTTTGCATCACAGCTGAATAGCCACGAGATTTATCTCGTGGCTATTCATATTTTTTCCGTTACAGAGTTTCTGTTGATTTTCAATTTAAAACAACAATCTCATCGAAGTCAATCAATGCCAATTCTATCTTGCTTCTTTTTAAGAACATAACTTTGTAAATTGATCAAAAATATAATTGGAAACAGGAAAAGGAAACGGGAATTCAGAAAATTGAAATGCAAAATAAAAAATCTCTGTGATCTCTGTGGCTAATTTTGAAATTCCGATACATTAAGTTACCCTCTGAAATTGAAGTGGAAAATGTTTACTAACTAACATTTCGCAATTCGTTTCAGAAGAATAATTCACTGATAACTCTTCTTGTTTTCTAAAATTCAAGTTCAGGTGAGATAAGATCGTCATTGCTGTTCAAACCATTCAATTCATTGAATGGCAATAAAATCAATAAGCAAATCCGAATTTATTCGGAAGATCACCGACAAAAGTCGATTTGTTAAGTTTCTCCATCGAATAAATTCGATGGTTTATCAATGAAGCAGGAAATGTAAATTATTGATAATTCTGAAAATCAATTTATATAAAGAGTTATCTGAGCTGAAATAATAAAAACAAAAGTTTTTATAAAAAAGTATTTGACAGGATTTAGGGATTTAAAAGTTATTGGCAATGAGCGAATGTAGAATCAATTCGTTCCGGTCATTGAAAAGTGTATAAGTGATTTAAAAAAAGTTAGGTTATGATTTTATGATGAGAATGTTAATGTCGAAATTAAAACAAGTTTGATCGTTACTATCGCAATTCATTTGTTAAATCGTTAATGTCGAAATTAAATGTATTAAAGAAAAGAAAAAAAATTCAAAGGAGAAAATTATGAAAAAATTGATTCTTATTTTATTTGTGGTGCTTTTTGTTTTCAGCCTTTCTGCCAAAGATATTGGATTATCAACAGGTAATGTAAAGGAAATCCAGAAAGAAACAAAAGCTCCTCCAAGACCTTATGGTCCCGAAGCGTATAATCCCAGACCGGAAATCGACAGAGCTTATGCTACGGTTGGAGCCGGTGCAAGTTTATCAGGTGCTTACGATACTGACATCACGCCTTTTGGAACATATTATCATGATGGCAGGAACCAGATGTTGTATACTGCTGCTGAACTTAGTGCAGCCGGTCTCTCTGCCGGACTAATTAACAGCGTCGGCTTTAATGTTGGTGCTGCTTCTACTCAGGTCATGAATGGCTTCAATCTCAGTATGGGTCATACAACTGAAACAACAATGCCTGCTGGTTGGTCAGTAGCTACATTGACCAATCAATATTCCGGAACCTGGACTGCTGCTGCCGGCTGGAATGACATTACTACTTCCTTTACCTGGGATGGAACAAGTAATATCGTGGTAGAAGTATGCTTTGATAATGACTCTTATACTTCTAACTCAACAGTTTATTATGATGTTTATACAGGTATGCATTCCCAGGCTTATAATGATAATACTGCCGGTTGTTCTGATCCCTGGGAAACAAATCCGGAAGAAAGACCTCAGACAAGATTTGGTTTTACTGCAACTGTACCTGTATTAATTGCAGCTCCATCTTCATATGATTACGGGACAGTTAATACAGGAAGTTGTTCAGGCTGGATAACCTTTACTCTCAGTAATGGTGGTACCGGAACGATCAATGTTTCAAATATTGCTCTCGGTGGCGCTAATCCTGGTGAATTCCAAATCCAGAACAATCCTGCTCCATGTGCTCTTCCGCCCAATGCTACAATCGAGGTCAGATTCTGTCCGACTACAGATGGAGCAAAATCTGCTGATTTAGTTATTACACATGATGTAGGAAGGCTTACAACCAATATTCCTCTTATCGGAACAGGATTTACTTATGCTCAAGGTGATGCCTGCTCCAATCCGTATATTGTAGGTCCATTACCATATTCACATTCCGATGACTCCAGTTTATTCACCGATACGATCGGGAATGCTTCTCCTGATGTCTGGTATGAATGGACAATCGATCACGCCGGTGATTATACCATGACTACCTGTAATGCAGGAAGTACTTTTGATACTTACATCAGATTGATTGCTGATGACTGCGTTACTGAAATTACCTCTAATGATGATAATTGTTCAGGATTTAGCGGTACTCTTTCGACAATAGATTGTTATTCTTTAACTCCCGGAACTTACTATGGTGTGGTCGAAGGTTTTAGTTCTTACAGTGGTCCTTATCAGGTAGATTTCTTTGAATGCTTTGAATTTGGAGCTTGCTGTGATTATACGGATCCTCTGAATCCGACATGTACAGATGGTGTCCTTCCTGCAGATTGTGCTGAAGCCTGGAATGCTTTCCATGCAAGTCCAGCAGTATGTGCAGATGATCCTTGTGCAGTTCCCTGCGTAGATTGTGTGGATAACGAAGGAGAACCTTGCGGTACGGATGTGAACGGCGGCTGTAATATGCCGGCTGGAACAGAATACTTTACTCCGCTCCAATGTAATACTACTGTCTGCGGAAATATGTGGGCAGATGGCGGTACCAGAGATACTGACTGGTATGATATTTATCTGGAAGCTGGTTCTACCATAACCTTGGATATCTATTCCGATATTTCCTGGGTTATGGGAATGGTTGAAGACAGCGGCGGCTGGGGAACAATTACCTGTCCCGCAACTGCATTCTATCAATATACAACCGGTGCTCGTTGTACACCTGGTCAACTTGTAATCGATACTCCAGGACCAAGTGGTAATTACATTATCTGGGTTGGACCGAGTGATTATTACAACTGGCCCTGCGGCCAATGGGAAGGAAACGCCTACGAATTAACCGTAACTTGCACAGGCGGTCAACCTGATCCTCCAACCGGAGTCGCTATTACAGTAACTAATACCAGAGATGATGTAGAAGTTACCTGGACTGTTGAAGCTGGCTTAACTTATAATGTTTACAGCAGTGCTGATCCTTACGCAGCATTCCCAGCTGGTTGGACATTAGAAGAAACTGGTAATACATCAGGTACTTACGGTGAAGCTGCCGGTGCTCAAAAATACTATGTTGTCACAGCAAATAATTAATTAAATTTTGAAGGGATCGGCTTTTTAGCCGATCCCTGATAAAAAAAAAAATTATTTCTTGACAAGGTTCTTTGAATAAAAAAAAAGTGAATTGTGAATTTAGTTGAAGAGTAAAAAAGTGA
>DRTC01000221.1 GCA_011372345.1 Candidatus Cloacimonadota bacterium | reverse complement strand
GGCAGATGAGCAAATTGGTTATATCTCCAGAAAGGTTATAGAGGGCAAAAAGGATGCTGATGATATGTTTGCACAGATGGGCTCCGAACGAGCAATCACAGAAATTTCTGATATAGGTATGACCGCAGGAATCAAAGCAATGAGTGGTCGGTTTTCAAGTAAGATCGGACAAAAAAAGAATTTTATCGATGTGTTTCTCGGCTATCATATCGATCCTTATGAATTCAATAAATTCAAGGAGATAACTTATCGCCTGGTGAATTTGAAGAAGATTCAGAAAAAGATCAAACTTCCAATATATGATGTTCCTCAATTCTTCACTTTTTCGGAAGAAGCAATGGGTATCGCGATAGCAAACAGAATTGCTGAAATTGGTCTCTACTCGAACAAAGCACTTCAGGATTATGTGAACTACATTGGCTTACTCGTTGCGAATGCAAGCGATTCCTACGATATACCCTATAAATTTTTCATTCTTGATTTCGATATTCCCAATGCCTATTCCTGTCCGGGTGGCATCATATTTGTGACCACCGGTATGCTCAAAACTATTACAAATGAAGCAGAACTTGCTTGTGTCCTCGGGCATGAGATCGCACATGTTTCTCATTATCACGGCATGGAAGAACTTGAAAAACGCCGTGTGCAGATCATTGCGGAAGATTCCTTTGCAGAACTTGATGCACTTTCGGACAGCTTGTATGGTCATGATTCCAAGTACGATGATGCAGAAGCAGAGCTTGAGGATATTGCGCTTTCTGTCTATGAGGTGATCTATGCAGGTCGTCTTGAAAAGTATGAAGAAGAAGCTGACAAACTGGCGTTGATCTATGCTTCCCGTGCAGGATACGACCCCTATGCTTTTGAAGATTTACTTGGTCGTCTTATTATGATAGGACAATCATCAAATAATGAGCACTACACGCTTGAGCAAATCGGCTGGAGAAGGAATCTCATATCGCAGCGACTCGAAAGTACGAAATATCCAGATGGACTACGTGATTGGGCAGAGCGATATCAATTATATACGAATACGCTGAAATCCTCTAAATATTGACAGTAAAGCATGTTAGATTTTTCATATCCCTAAATTCGGAGGTTCTATGAAAAAGATTTTATGTATAGTTATTATTCTTGTGTTGTCAGCAGTAGTTCTTGGCGCATATGAGCTGACTGAGCTTATTGATTGTCCTACCGCTGGCATTTTACAAAGGGGTGAAGTAAAATTTCCCATTTCTATTTTTGAAAATGGTGGAATTAACTTTGGCGCTGGAGTCGGAGTGATGCAGAAACTCATGTTTGGCATACAATTCGGCGGAGAACATATCATTGGTGATTCGTTACCAAACTGGGATTCGTACCCGGGCGTGTATGTGAAATACCGTCTTTTTGATGAATCTCCTACACTTCCTGCAATTGCAGTAGGTTTTGACTCCCGCGGCTTTGGTGCATTCCGTGACTCACTTCCCGATGGAGAAAAGGTCAAACGCTTCGAGATCAAATCAAAAGGATTCTATGCAGTTGTGAGTAGAAATTTCCACTTCATCGGAAATCTTGGCTTGCATGGCGGTGTTAACTATAGTACTGAACGCAAAGATAACGATAGCGATCTAAACTTTTTTGTTGGTTTGGATAAGAGTATAAATCAGCACATCAATATTGTTGCAGAATATGATTTTGCTTTTAATGATAATCGCAAAGGGGAAGACCAAAAGACCTACAGTTTTGGAGAAGGAAATGGATATCTGAACGTGGGAATCCAATTCAATATTGATGAAAATATTAGAATTCAACTCAATCTGCGTGACCTGCTTGGAAATCAGTATCCGAATCCAAACCGCTCAATTTTCATCGCGTACTATGCCAGATTATAACATATGAAAAACTATGTTTATCGCACACTCACAAGAGCATGATTAAAACATATATAATATCATAGAGATAATCACGAGATTATCTCGTGGGAAGAAGATGAGCCAATACTATAGGGATTTCAACTCAGACTGCAAGGTAGATTTACGAGTTAAAACCCGATATTATTTCAGAGAATTCTACTCCACGAGATAAATCTTGTGGCAATTCAAAAAAGGAATTTTAACCACATGAAGCATTATTTTATCAAGCCGATAGTTATCCTGAGTGGCTTTTTGATTCTTGCCGGGATCGCGTATGCATCCAATCCGCTCTTTTACTACTCAATGGCTGAAGTCGCTATGGAACAGGGTGAATATGCTACTGCTGATTCTCTTTTGTCCATTGCTTATCAGATCGATCCAACCTCCGAAGAAGTGATCATAGAGAAGCTTAATGCATTATACTATCTTCGTGATGAGGAAAAATTGATATCCTTTGGTGAAGAAGTGCTAACCACAGGCATGGTGCTGCCGGAAGTTTACATCATGCTGGCACACAGCTACAAGGAACTGGGAAATATCTCAAAAGCAAAAGAGATCATATTTGAGGGTATTGAAAATTCAGAGAGCTCTAATCATTTGTATCTGGAGTTATACCACATAGCGCTGTATGAAGCAGATGGTGACAAAGCTATGCAATATCTTCATCAGGCGGAATCAAATACAGATGATATCGAACTGCTCTACAAGATAGCACAGGAATATTCCAGACTGAAAGATGATCCCATGTTAGAGATGACACTTGACCGAATACTTATGCTCGAACCCGACTTCATACAGGGACATCAGTGGCTGGCAGAGCATTATTTCAATAAAAAAGAATTTACAAAAGCCATTCCCCATCTTGGGTATTCACTTAAAGAAGATCCCGAGTTATCTATTCTTTCAATTCGGCAGCTACTTCTATCTTACTATTTCCTGCAGCGGTTTGATAAAGTGATTGAGATGAGAGATTATTTTCCTATGGAATCTTCAGATTCAGTTCTTAACCGTATCTTCTTCTTTGCTGCATTCAAAACAAAGGAATTTCCTCTTACGATTGAATATGGAGAGTATCTGCTTGAACAAAAAGATATGATTGAACCGGAGCGCCTGCAGGAACTCTATGAGATGATGGCAATCGCGGAAATTCAGCTCAAGCATTATGAAAAAGCAAGCCACTATTTTTCTATGATCGAAGATGAGCGTGTGCTACTCAACCATCTCAATATTATTCCATTTATTGCGGAGCGGAGTAAGGACACGAAACTATTGCACAGGCTTCTTGTTTTCGCACTCGAGGAAAAATCAGATACCCTTGCCTGTACCTTTACTGCATTACTGGCGTATAATTATGCAAAGAATGATTCCTTTGACCTGAGCAAAAAATATATTAGCGAGTTTGAGATTTCTCCATGTATACAAAATTATCCACTTGTTTTAATATCATATGCAATGCTTGAAACTGGAGAACCTGTTGACTCGGTGTACACATTACTCGAGCAGCGTCCCTCCAAAGATATATCAACTCCCCGCTGGCTCGGGCAATATTTTGCTGAACACGATAAGATCGACCAGGCAGATAAATATTTTACTATTGCCGTTGAGCAGGATTCTGCTAATCTCGACCTTTATTTTACCGTAGCACAATTCTACAATGAAATCAGCAACAGAGAGAAAGAGATAGCAACACTTGAGAAAGCGCTGCAATTTTTCCCTGATAATGCTGATCTTCTTAACTGGCTCGGTTATACTTTGGTCGAGGATAACATACGTCTGGAAGAATCCCGATTTATGCTGGAAAAAGCATTGGAACTCTCACCGGACAATATCTATATATGGGACAGTCTTGCCTGGGCGTACTACAAACTTGGCTTATATGAAGATGCGCTTAAAGCAATGGAAAAAGTTCTAAAAGCAGGGGTCGATGACTCTGTTATCAGCTATCATCTGGGCATGATCTACCTGAAGAACGGCAAGGATGCCGCAGCAAAAAAGTATTTGAAGAAATCGATCGAGCTCAACAATAACGATGAAGCGGTTGACAAAGCAAAGACAGAACTCAAACTGCTTCAGTAAGATAAATTGAGAAGATGCACACGAATATTTTGGACAAAGAATTTGGTCCTTATACATTTTAACATATATTCTGAACGTATTCAAAAGGAGTTTTCATGGCTCAGAAAAAAGCAGATAAGGTCGAAAGATTCAAATTTGAAAAAATAAATATCCTGCTCTTTATTGCAGCGATCACTGCGATCATCGTGGGTTTCGCCATCGTGAATTCGGCAACTACATTCGGAACGATCCTTCTCGTACTAGGTTATGCAGTGCTCATTCCCCTTTCCCTTCTTATCAGACCGAAGAAGAAAGATACCGAAACGCAATAACAACAATTCGCATGCGAAAGAAGACCGTCCTTATTCTCTTCCTGATCTTTACGCTGGTTCCGCTGATCGAACTCATTATTTTCATCAAGATTGCCCCGCTCATTGGCTTCTGGCGCACGATCGCGATCATCCTGATCACCGGATTGGGAGGGGCATACCTTGCAAAAACACAGGGCTATGGCACGATCGATGCGATCAAGATGGAAATTTCACAGGGAAAATTTCCTGCTGAACATTTGCTGGATGGTGCGATCATTCTTGTGGGATCTGTGCTTCTCATTACCCCCGGATTTTTAACTGATCTTGTCGGACTGCTTTGCATGTTTCCCGCATCGAGAAGAATATTTAAAACTCCGCTCAAAAAATTTCTGAAAAACAAAATAATTTGACAACAATGGAAGGAAATTAAAAAGAACAATGTATTGAGGTGAATACTGTTTTTACTAATGAAATTGAGCGGAAAAAAGTTTGTGGAAGTATTAAAATTGAATTTATTTGTGCATTCCCGATAACCAAAAATTGGAAAATGAATAATTCAACAAAATTGGAAAAAGTTCGTATACACTCCCAAATTGGTAGTATCCACGACCTGTTGGTCGGGGAACACACATTAACGGCAAGAGCAGTTACCAAAAGAATTGACGAAAAAAGAACCAAAAAAGAAATGAAAATATGAATGAAAAAATAATGAAGAGAATATTGGACAAAGAAAGCGAAGCTGATACTTGCAGAAAGCAAATTACTCCAAAACTTTATAAATCAGGTTGGAGTGATGAACAAATTCTGCAAGAACGCTCATTTACCGAAATAACTCCTGGTAAAATTATGGTTTTCGGGAGAAAAGCAAAAAGAAAAAAAGGTAAAAGAGCTGATTATATTTTACGATATTCTTCAAATTATCCGATTGCTGTAATAGAAGCTAAAAGCAAATACAAAAAAGCAAGTGATGGATTACAACAGGCAAAAGATTATGCAAAAATATTAGAGCTGAATTTTGCTTATTCAACAAACGGAAATGAAATAATTGAATATAACTTTATCAACGGAATTGAAAAGAAAATAGAATCATTCCCAAGTCCAACTGATTTATGGAATCTAGAAAAGCAAGAAGAAAATATTCAACAAAATTCAGAAGACATTTTACTCAAACCATTTAAAAATATCGGAAAAAAGCCAAGATATTATCAAACAATTGCAATCAATCGAGTAATTCAAAAAGTAATTGAAGGTGAAAAACGAATCCTTTTAACAATGGCAACAGGAACAGGAAAAACAACTGTTGCTTTTCAAATAATTTACAAATTATGGAATAACAGATGGAATAATAAAAATGAACACCGACGACCAAAAGTGCTTTTTATTGCAGATAGAAGTTTTTTGATTGATGATCCTCACGCCAAAGATTTTGCAGTTTTCGGTGATGCAAGATGTCTCGTTCCCGAAGAAGGAATTGTTACAAGCAGAGAAATCTATTTTTCTACATATCAATCTTTGGCTGAATATGAAACCCGGGAAGGCAAATTCAGAAAATTCAAACGTGATTTTTTCGATTTAATTGTGATTGATGAGTGCCATCGTGGCAGTGCTTCCGATGAAAGTAATTGGAGAAAAATTTTATCCTATTTTAATCAAGCTGTTCATCTTGGCTTAACAGCAACTCCGCTACGAGAAGATAATAAAGACACTTATAAATATTTTGGAAATCCTGTTTATACTTATAGTCTAAAACAAGGAATCGAAGATGGATTTCTGGCACCTTATGTTGTTCATCGAATTGTGCCGAATATTGACGCAACAGGTTGGAGACCTCAAGAAGGACAGAAAGATGCTAAAGGTGAGTTAATCCCTGACGGAACTTACACAACTTCAGATTTTGAAAGAACGCTTTCCCACCTACCAAGAACAAAGGCTGTTGCAAGACATCTTGTAAATTTTATGAATAAAAACGGCAGATTCGATAAAACGATAATCTTTTGTGTCAATCAAGAACACGCAAATCAGATGAGAACAGAAATCAATAATCTTAATACTGATCTTACAAAAGATTTCCCTGATTATGTTGTGAGAATAGTTTCCGAAGAAGGTGAAATAGGAAAAGGTCATTTAAGCAGATTTATGGATATTGATGAAGATGTTCCCGTAATCGTAACAACTTCCAAACTTTTGAGCACAGGCGTTGATATTCCAACCTGCAAAAATATCGTAATTTTCCGAATCGTAAATTCAATGACTGAATTCAAACAAATCATTGGCAGAGGAACAAGAATTCGCGATGATAAAAATAAACTTTTTTTCTCGATTTTAGATTATACAGGAAGTGCAACCAGAAATTTTGCAGACAAAGATTTCGATGGAGAACCGCCTTTAATCACAAATGAAGAAATTGATGACGAAGGAACAACAATCGAAGGAACTTACGAAGAAGAAATTCCTGATGATTCTGATTTCCCTGAATGGGAAGAAAAAGATGATGATGGCTCATCTGATGGTGAAGGCGAAGATGGAGAAATCGGAGAGCCGAGAAAGAAATATTATGTGGAAGAAGGTGAAGTAACAATTATAGCTGAAACAGTTCAAATTTTGGATAATAATGGTAAACTGAAAAAAGTTCTCTATTCTCATTATGCAAAGGATAAAATAACAACTCTTTTCAAATCACAGGAAGAATTTAAAACAGCGTGGGAAGATTTGGACAAAAGAAAAGAGATTATTGAATTGTTGGAAAAACAGGGAATTACAATTAAGCAGCTTCAAGAAGTTTCTAAACAGAAAGATTCTGATTTTTTCGATCTACTCTGTTTTGTTGCTTATAATTTGAAACCATTAACCAGAAAACAGCGAGCAAAATTATTGGAAAAGAAAAAACCTGATATTTTTTCTGAATATTCAGAAAAAGCAAAAGCTATAATCGATTTGATAATAAACAAATATGTTGAATTTGGTTTATCAGAATTAACTCCTGCTATTCTTCAAGTTGACCCCATTTCTCAAAAGGGAAATATTATAGAGATTGTAAAAGAATTCGGCGGAATCGATAAATTCAATAAAGCACTGGAAGATATTAAAAAGTATCTTTATGTAGCATAGAAACAAGTGAGAAAATAAATGGCAAAAGTAACGAAAAAAATAACAACAGCACAAAGACTTTCGGGAATTGTAAAATCCTGTAGAAAAATAATGAGAAAAGACAAAGGTTTGAATGGGGATTCTGACAGACTTCCGATTCTAACTTGGATAATGTTTCTAAAATTTCTGGATGATAACGAACAAATTTTGGAAACCGAAGCATTATTGAATAATGAAAAATACAACCCGATTATTGAAGCACCTTATAGATGGAGAGATTGGGCAAAAGATCAAAATTTAACAGGTGATGACCTGCTCGCATTTATCAATAATGAAAAAGCATTCTTACCTGATGGAACAGAAAAATCAGGTCTTTTCTATTATTTGCGAAGTTTACAAAGTGAATCTGGGAAAAGTAGGAAAGATGTAATTGCAACAGTTTTTAAAGGTGTGAATAATCGAATGATAAACGGTTATTTACTCCGAGATGTTGTGAATAAAATTGATGAAATTCATTTCACTTCAACTGAAGAGATTTTTACTCTTTCACATCTTTATGAAAGTATTTTAAAAGAAATGAGAGATGCTTCGGGGGATGCGGGAGAATTTTACACTCCTCGACCTGTTGTTCAATTTATGGTGGATGTAATTAATCCTAAAATTGGTGAAACTGTTTTAGATCCTGCTTGCGGAACAGGTGGTTTTCTGGTAGCTTCTTTTGAGCATTTGAAAAAGCAAGCTCAAACGATTGAGCAGAAAGATATTTTGCAAAAGGATTCTATTTTTGGTGGAGAAGCAAAATCTCTTCCTTATTTACTCAGTCAAATGAATCTGCTTTTACACGGACTTAAATTTCCGCAAATTGATCCTTTGAATTCATTAAGATTCCGTTTGCAAGAGATCGGAGACAATGAAAGAGTTGATATAATCATAACAAATCCACCTTTTGGCGGAGAGGAAGAAAAAGGAATTTTGAATAATTTTCCTAAAGATAAACGAACATCCGAAACAGCACTTTTATTTCTGCAATTAATAATGAGAAAACTGAGAAGAAAAAAAATAAACCAAAAAGGTGGTAGAGCTGCGGTTGTTGTTCCAAACGGAACTTTATTTGCCGATGGTGTTGCCGCTCGCATCAAAAAACATTTGATTGATAATTTCAATCTGCATACAATTATTCGATTCGGTGACGGAGTTTTTGCTCCTTACACTGACATTCCTTCCAATGTATTATTCTTTGAACACGGCAAACCCACAGAAAATATTTGGTTTTATGAAATCGCTGTTCCTGATGACAGAAAAAAATACAGCAAAACCAAACCTTTGCAAAGCAGAGAACTCGAACCTGTAAAAGAATGGTGGTACGATAGAAAGGAAACGGAATTTGCGTGGAATGTAAAGATTGAAGATATTGTCGGAAAAGATAAGAACGGCAATGTTACTGTAAATCTCGATATTAAAAATCCAAACAGAAAGAATGAATTTGAGTATAAAGAGCCAAAAGAACTTGTTTCATCAATTCTTAAAAGAGAAAATGAAATACTGGAATTGATGAATGAAATTAATGAAACAATAGGAAAATAAAGTGAGTAAAACAAAATTAAAAGTTAATGAATTGGAAATTGTTCTGTATTCCGAAAAGGAAGAAGAATTTATTTCTCTTACCGATATGGCAAAATTCAGAGATCCGCAAAGAACAAATTATATTATTCAAAACTGGATGAGAACAAGGAGCACAATTGAATTTCTGGGTCTTTGGGAACAACTTCATAATCCGAATTTTAATAGCATCGAATTCGATGCCTTTAAAAATGAAGCTGGCTCAAACAGTTTTACTCTCACTCCCAAAAAATGGATTGAAACAACAAATGCAATTGGTATAAATTCCAAAGCTGGACGCTACGGCGGAACTTACGCTCACAAAGATATTGCCTTTGAATTTGCTTCCTGGATTAGCCCGACTTTCAAACTTTATCTGATCAAAGATTATCAACGCATAAAAGAGATTGAAACAAACCAATATAATCTGGAATGGAATGTAAAAAGACTTCTGAGCAAAACAAATTATCTGATTCAAACAGATGCAGTTAAGAATTACATTTTGCCGAAAACTAATTATGAAACTGATAAACAATGGCTGATCTATGCAGAAGAAGCAGATATTTTGAATGTTGCTCTTTTCGGTTGCACTGCCAAAGATTGGAGAAATGCCAATCCAAAACTGGCAGAAAAGAAAATGAATATTCGTGATATTGCCAGCATAAATGAACTTGCTGTTCTTTCCAATTTGGAAAGTATGAATGCTGATATGATCCGTGAAAATATTGGCAAAGAAGAACGATTCCTAAAACTAAAAGCTGTTGCAAAATACCAGACTGAAATCCTGAATGAAAACAATTATCTGAAAACTCTTAAAAAGAAATCCGAAGAAACTTATGTTAACGAACAAAAGAAGATTGGTGAAGATGAAGAGTAGTTGGAATATTCAAAAACTTAATAATTATCTTGATTCGCGAAATGGAAAACCTAACGAAGTAAAAGTATTATCTGGAGAAATCCCTATCGTTTCCAAAATTGAATTTAATACAGGGAAAATCTATTTAAGAGAAGATGGAAAATCAAATACTAAATTAATCAAAATTTTACCAAAGGATTTGGTTATTTCTGGTATTAACGCTTCTAAAGGTGCGATTTCACTTAATAATTACCCTCAAGAAATTGCAGCAACAATTCATTATTCAGCATATTATCCAAAAGAAAATAAATGTGATATAATATTTATGTGGTATTATTTTAAAAGTAATATCTTTCAAAATATTCTAAAAGATAATTTACCTGGTGGTATTAAAACTGAAATAAAACCTAAACATATTCTTTCGCTCGAAATCCCACTTCCACCACTTGAAGAACAAAAGCGGATAGTTGCAAAATTAAAAAAAGTAGAAGATAATATAAAGAAGATCAAAGAATTGATTGAAATTCAAGAAAGGGATATTAAGAATCTCAGATTTTCCTTTTTTGAAAAATGTAAAAATAAATATTCTACTAAATCATTATCGAAGGCTTTAGAATTGGATATAGATGCAGAAAAAGTTGATGTTTTCAAAGAATATAATTTTGCAGGTGTTTATGGCTTTGGTAAAGGTCTTTTTGTTCGTGGGATACAAGATGGTAACACTTCATATAAAGTATTCCACAAATTGCATAAAGATCATATAGTCCTAAGCAAAGTTAAAGGCTGGGAAGGTGCAATAGCTTTAATTGATGAAAGATATGATGGTTTGTATTTATCTCCAGTTTACCCGACTTTCAAAGCTAAAGAAAATATAAATATTAAATACATCTCTGAATATTTACAACTTCCGGCAGTTTGGCAAATT
>DRTC01000220.1 GCA_011372345.1 Candidatus Cloacimonadota bacterium | reverse complement strand
GTAAATTGAAATAACCAACACAAAAGTCGGATCGTTGGGATACTTCTAATGCTTGATTTAAACCTTCTTCCAGTTTCTTTTCAATGTTATCATAAATTATTGGCATTTCAACCTCGATTATTTATTTTTTCAGACTTCATTTTTTCAGATTGATTTTGTCAAGATTCATTCTCCATCCAAGTTTTAATGTTCCTAATGTTTAAGACCTCAAACAATCATCCAAAGATTGATAAAGGTCGAAGAGATTCCCTTTAATTTCATGAAAAAGTTCGGGGATCCGTCAAGAACAGGACACATTTCGCAAGGTTTCAGTCTTACACCGAGCCATCGAGAAAATCAAAATTGAGCATAGTCTGAAAAGAGGATATTTTTGAAAGAACATTACGCAGGTTCAGTCTTTCGATGTCGGAAATCGTGTTCAGGTCTATTTCGTCGTTTACCTGCCTTAACTCTCGATGTGATTTGATCTGGGTCAAAAAGCGGATTCTCCATAAATAATCAAAAACATAGATCATCTCTTTGAAAGTCGTGCTTTGAGTTACATTCAAGTCGATCATTTTTCTCAATCTATCAAGAGTGCCGACTTCCGTAATTTTATATTTCAAAGCATAAATTCGGGCAATAATTTCCAGCGGTTTCAGATTCTCTTTGATATTCATTGTTTTCACGCCGGCTTTTGTTTCTGTGCGGATCCGTCCAAGCAAATTCAACGGTGCTTTATAAGTCAGGCAATTTCTCGCAAAGTGGATAAAAAACTGTGGATTCCGATCAGTTAATTCCAGAATATGTTGCTGCAATTCTGCAACGAGGTTTGTCTCTCCAAAAACACAATGAATATCCAGGAAAATGTTCACTTCCAAAATAGACTCGGGAGTTGCATTCAAAATCCAATCGGAAAATTTATCTTTCCATTCCGAGAGCGAAAGACACCATTTCGGATTCACAGCCATAATTCCGCCCGGACAATACGGATAGCCTGCTTTATTCAGTTTTGAACATACTCCGTCGGCAAGATTAAGGAAATACCGTCTGACTTTCATCAGGTCATATTTCTCAACATCGGTGAAAACAAGAGCATTATCCTGATCCGAGAACATCGTCATTTCATGACGGGCATTGCTTCCGAGAGATAAAAATGCGAACGGAACAGGTGCTTTTCCGGAAGCTTTCAGAGAAATATTAATGAACTTTTTGATCGCAGCATCGAACATCCTTCCTATAGTCTGTTTGAGAGCTTCCGGATTTGTTCCCTGATTTGTCATTTCCTTGATCAGCAAAGGCAGGCGATTCAAAGTAAAGATAACATGCCCGACACTTCTGCTGTTCTCAATTTCCAGCAGCAATTCCGCAGGTAATCCGCCGTATAATTTTGCAATATCAGAGAGTTCGATGATTCCAATAATTTTGTTATTTTCATTTTGGATATACAAGGAATCGATTTCTTTTTTCTCCAAAATGTTCAAAGCATTGAAAACGAGAGAGTTTGAACTTATTAATTGTTCTTCCGGAATTTTATCTTTATCTTGAGTGGTAAATGGTCGGCAAACATCTCCGACTTTTTTGGAAATGAACAAATTTCCAACCTGGTTTTGAAATCCGTCAACAGATTTGAGAACTTCACTTGCTTCTTTATGAACGATCTCTCTGAATGAAATCACATGTCCGTTTTTCTTTGAAAAAAAAATGCGTGAAGTGGTGATCATAACATCGAGAACTTTTCCGCTTTTTGTTTTTACTTGAGCTTCAAATTTTGATGATTTTGTCTTTCCCGATAGAAGTTGCTCGAGATGAGCGATCGCTGTTTTATTTATTGTTTTGTTCTGCGAGAGCAAATTCATGATGTTCATAGAAGCCAGCTCTTCTTCTGCATAACCCAGCATTCGCTGTAAGGTCAGGTTTGAATAAATGTTTTTTCCGGCAACCTCCAGGATAACACCTTCATTTGAAGCTTCCACCAATACTCGATACCTGTCTTTTGCTTCTCTGAGTCCGGTTTCTGCCCGTAATCTGTCGTGTTCGATCCTCCGGCTTTGCAGAATGACATTTACCAGAATGAAGATCAAAACCAGAGAAATAAAACCAAAAACCAGCAGTAATTTATTGGTTAAACTATTGATTTCTTCTTGCACATCATCGATGTAAATTCCGGTTCCGATGATCCAGTTCCACTGAGGAATTCCCCTGACATAAGATAGCTTCGGAACAGTTCGGGAAGCATCGTCTTTCCATTGCCATAAATAATTCAGATATCCTTCATTACTTTCCTTCACCAGACGAACAAATTCGACAAAAAGTTTCTTTCCGCTTTTGTTTTTAATGTCTTTGTATTCAGAAAGGTCTTCTCCGGTCAGATCGGTTCGATAAGGATGCATGATCATTTTCGGATACATATCGGTTATCCAGAAATAATCTTTGTTTTCGTCTCCGTAACGCATCTCTTTGATCTGAGCAGCGGCTTTTTCTTTAGCTGTATTTTCAGGTAATATTCCGCTTCTTTCCAGTTCGATATAATATTCGATCACACTAACAGCAGAAGATGTCAGTTCTTTGATCATCTCTTTTTTCCGGTTCATCATATTTGATCTGAAAACAGGAACGACGATGATGAAAATGGAGGTAACGAATAAAATTATGGCAATTATGGTGGGAACGACGATCCTGTAGATAAATCCTTTGGAAAGATTTCCGGAAAGTTTGTTTTGTTGTGAATGCTTTTTTCCTTTGAAATATTCGCTTAATTCTTCCTGGCTCAAAATGGTTTCTGATTCTGCTCGCTCATCGTTTTCATGGTATTTTTCCGTAAATGTTCCATTCTCAAAATCCTCACGATGAGGGAGATAACCATTATAATCATCTTTTAGATGACACTCGAAAACACCTTTGATCTGCTCTTTTGTGTATTTCCCTTTAAATTCTTCATAAGCTTCCGGGAGTGCTTCGAGACAATGACGGAATTTGCGATGATCATAAGGATCGTAACCATGAAAGCGTCCCGAATGCATGAAAATATGAAAATTCTCGGCATCAAAAAGTCCATCGATCCACTTGTGAATATCTTCAGCTCGAACGCCGACGATTTTTTCTGTTCTATCTGCATGTTTTGATAATTTCATCTATTTCACCCGATTTCCAATCGATTCATCTCCTGAAATAATGGATAATAATGTCAATTGAAAAAATATGATTGTCCACGAATTTCACTAATTACACAAATTTAATCTGTGCATATT
>DRTC01000219.1 GCA_011372345.1 Candidatus Cloacimonadota bacterium | reverse complement strand
TTTTTCAATGATAAAAGCGGTTTTTTCAGTACTTGAATAACAGCATTTTTGGGGAATAAAATCAAGTTCAATTTTTTGGATAATATTCAAATGTATAGGAACAACTTTCTGTTGCTGCTGGGAAATAACAGAACAAGCTAAGAGGGAGAGGAATAAGAGAGAAAACTTGCCAAATTTTTGAAATTTGGCAAGTTTCAAAAATTTGGCAAGTTTTGGAAATTCGATAAGTTTAAGAGTCATCTTCCACAAAATGAATATCCTTCAATTTTCCCTGAATCGTCGACCTTCCCTGCCAGGTATTAAATTCCAATGTATAGGCAATATCGAGCAAAGAACCTTTTTTCAGGAACGGCAGAAAATCACCAAGATTAAAACCGATCAGATCAAGAGTACAACCATCCTTGATCACTTTCAGTTTAAGATGATTCGCACCGACATTATAGGGATAACCGACGATCATAACTTTTTTTGTAACAAAAGTAGGTCGCATATTTCCCGGACCGAATGGAGCAAATTTATTCAACCACTCCAAAAGATGTTCGTTGATATCGTAAAGTTCCAGTTCCGTATCGATCTTTAAAGGAGGGATTAATAGTTCCGGAGAAATATTTTTTTCGATAAATTTTGATAGCCTGTTTTCAAAACTATCGACATATTCCACCAAAATCGAAAGTCCGGCAGCATATTTATGACCACCAAAAGTTTCCAGATAATCTTCGACATTTTTTAATGCCTGAAATAGGTCAAAACCTGCGATACTCCTTCCCGAACCGCTTCCGATCCCATCTTTGAAGGAGATCATTATTGCCGGACGGTAATATTTTTCCACCAGTTTGGAAGCAACAATTCCGATTACTCCCGGATGCCAGTCGTCGGATGAAACAACAATGCAATAGGTTTCATCCATATTTTTATATTTTTTCTCAATGATTTCACACGCTTCTTCAAAAGTTCGCTGATCAATTTGTTGACGGAGAGAGTTTTCCCTTTCGATTATCTGTGCCAGCTCCATGCTTTTATTTTCGTCTGTGGAAACCATTAATTCTACAGCTCGAAGAGCGCTTCCCATTCTTCCGGCAGCATTTATACGAGGAGCAACACCAAAAACAATATCGCTCGCATTCAATTCTTTTTGGGATAATCCGGCAATCCCGATCAGAGCGTTAAGTCCGATATTCTGTTTTTTGATCAATCTATCCAGTCCGATAGAAGCAAAGATCCTGTTTTCTCCGGTCAAAGGAACAATATCGGCAATCGTTCCCAGAGCAACCAGATCGATATATTTATGCACGATTTGTTTATCACCAAAATCAATTTTCTGATAAACTGCAGAAAGTAATTTATAGGCAACACCAACACCGGCAAGATCAATATAAGGATAATCATTTTCTTTCATTTTAGGATTAATAATAGCAACACCTGCAGGAAGTTCTTCTTTTGGATTATGATGATCCGTAATAATAATATCCATTCCAAGGCTGTTAATTTCATCGACCTCCTCAAAGGCATTGATCCCGCAATCGACACTGATGATCAATTGAGTTCCATTTTCTTTCAGTTGCTCAACTCCGCTCAAGGAAAGACCATAACCTTCTATCATTCTATGGGGAATATAATAATCAACGATTGCCTGCAGTTTCTTCAAACCGAGATAAAGAAGTGCTGTTGAAGTCGTTCCATCAACATCATAATCTCCGTAGATCGTTATTTTTTCCTTATTCTTGATTGCTTTGATAATCCTGTTCACAGCTTTATCCATTTGAGGAAATAAGAATGGATCGTGAATATTTTCCAGGTTGGGATGAAAAAAATCATCAATTGCCGGTAGATCAACAATGCCTTTTCTGATAAGCATTTCAGCTACCATTTCCGGGCATTTGATCTCTTTTGAAATATTAACTTTTTGTTCCTGCTGCTCAAGAGTTAATGGCTCTGAAACTCTCCATCTTTTCTGCATTATATTTTCCTTAAATAGGATTACCTTTTTTTTGTTCCAATGATCCTGCGTTGGAACATAAGAGCCAAACGCTCATATTAGAATCGTTTCTTTATTTTTTAAAAAACCTCAAGTTTCGCAGTTATTAAAACTACATCAAATCTGAATAAATGAATCTTTACATAATTAATAAATCTTGTTCAACTTATTATACATAAGAAAGTTATGCGGATTTACAGTTTTCAATTAAATTGAATCTGAAAAGTTCATATAAACTATTAAAATGGTTAAGGATAATTTTTTTTAATTTCTCATCACCACAATGAATTGTGGTGTTACTCTGATTAACTTTCATCGAAATTGATTTCCTTTTTTCAGATCAACACCCTGATTTATCAGGGTGTACAATACTACAGAATATGACAACATAACCGTTTTAACGGTTTACTGTTTTACTGCGAAACTTGAGTAAAAAACTTTTTTAAATTACATTCCCAAATGGAATTTGGGAATGAGTAAAAAGTAAACTATACCAGTTAACAATTAACGATTATTAAACAATTATCCTTACAGATTTCAAACCATTGGGAAGGTCTAATTCCTCACCCATTCGCAAGATTTTCCATTATCAATCGAAAATCAAAAAATGTCAGAGAAGGTATTAAGCCGAATTCTGTAAATCGTCTAAAAAACGATCTAATGTCTATTTCTCTAAACCGGATATTACTATTCTCGAATGAGATTCGACAAATGCGAACCGGTTTTAGCTGCCTACCCGAGAACAATTCGGTCGGGCAAACCTGTTCTCCTATTTGGCATTGCACCGGATAAGGCTTTCCTGTCTTCTCGATTCACACCGAAAACCGGTAGTCTCTTACACTACCATTTCACCTTTTCCCGACCACTCATTTGAAAATTCTAAATAAAATTTTAAAATGAGTGGTCAGGTAGTTTATTTCTGTGGAGCTGGCTTCCCGTTACCGGGACTTCCCGTTAAGAAGTATCCTGCCCTCTGGTGTTCGGACTTTCCTCCTGACCACTAAATTCATAAAGAACTTCTTCAATGAAATTTAGTGGTCAGGCAGACATTTTATCTTCTCTGACAATTATTTCTAAAGAACTATTCTTTCATCGGTTTGGGAACCAATATCCTTCCACAACTCTCACAACTGATGATCTTGTTCCCTTCGTTGATCTCGATGACCTGTTGCGGTCTAACCTTAAAACCACAACCACTACAGGCATTTTTATCATTAAACACAACCGCTTTTCTCGATTTATTTTTGATCAAAGCAACATATCGTTTAACTAAATTTGTGTCCTTTATCTGTTTTGCATAAGAATTTCGCTCATTTTTTAATTGATCGATATCATTTCTGACTATTTCGATTTTTTTTTCGATCCTGTCTTCATTTGCTTTTAATTCATTTTCTGCTTTTTTATATTCATCTTCAAATTTTTTCAGTTCTTCTCTAAGTTGCGATTCCGATTCCATCAAAGCTATGAGTTCATCGTCAATGCTTGAGTTTTTCTTCTCCAGATGACTGACCTCGCTGTTCAGAGCTTTATATTCTTTATTAGTTTTGATAGTTAAAAGTTGATTTTGATATTTGCCGATTTTTTCTTTATTATTTTTTATCTCCAGGTCTTTTAATTTTTGATCTTTCAGATTATTTTCAAGTTCATTCTTAACATTAGATAAATTAACTTCGGCAGTTTTGAGTCCTTGTTTCAAGCTGTTCAATTCCAGGGGAAGGGCTTCTGCTTCGTTTCTTCTTTCACCAATAATATCATCTTTTTGTTGCATCTGAATCAATAATTCCAGCTCTTTTATCATTTTTTCTCCTCAAAAAGCAAACTAATGTCTAACGATTTATATGAATGTGTCAAAGCTCCACTTGAAATGAAATGAACACCTGTAGCAGCTATATCTTCGATCGTTTCCAGAGTTACATTTCCGGAAGCTTCAAATTCGATTTGGTTAGAATATTTTTTTACTGCTTCCTTCATTTCATCCAATGGCATATTATCCAGCATTATACGATCAATTTTGCAGTTAACCGCTTCTTCCAGTTCTTTTAGATTTGTAACTTCAACCTCGATTTTATAGGAAGTGTTGTGTTTTTTTATCGATTCTACAGCTTTGGAGATTGAGCCGGCTGTCCGAATATGGTTTTCCTTGAGCATGATCATATCATAAAGTCCAAATCGATGATTGAAACCTCCTCCGCATCGAACTGCATATTTTTCCAGTTCTCTTAACAAAGGTGTTGTTTTACGGGTATCCAATATTTTTGTATTAAAGAATGACACTTTTTCCACAAACCTGGCAGTTAAAGTAGCAATTCCACTCAATCGTTGTAAAAAATTCAGAGCAACTCTTTCAGCTTTTAAGAGGGAGGAAGATTTTCCTGAAATTTCTGCAATTTTTTCACCTTTAATGAGTTTATCTCCATCTTTTTTGAATGCTCTGCATTTAGTTAAAAAATCTATTT
>DRTC01000218.1 GCA_011372345.1 Candidatus Cloacimonadota bacterium | reverse complement strand
TCACATACTTTTTTAGCAACGAACAAAACTAACAAAACGAACTTAATTACTATTTTTTCCAATGTCCGTTTTGTTTGTTGCTCATTTTCTCCAATGTTTGTCTTGTTAGTTTTGTTAGTTGTCATTTTTTCCTTTGTTAGTGTTGTTCGTATTGTTCGTTGCTCATTTTTTCATGTGTTCGTTTTGTCCGTTGTTAATTAATAAGATTCGGAACTCTTTCAATTTCAAAACCTTTTCTATTATTCGGAAAATTTATCAAGATTCCGAGTTCGAGATTCGTTGCTTTCAAATAATTCAATAATTGTGCTTTATGAAATTCATTCAATTTCTCAACACATTTTAGTTCAATGATAATTTTATTGTTTACTAACATATCTGCAAAATACTCACCAATAATCTGATTTCGATACAAAATGATGATTTTCTTTTGAGTCTCGACAATGAATCCAATTCTTTTTAGTTCTATGCAAAGAGCCTTCTCATATACTTTCTCCAGAAAACCATTTCCTAACCTTTTTCTCACTTCTATACAAGCATTCTTGATTTTATAAAACTCTTCTTTAAATATTAAATCCAAGCAATCCTCTCAAAAATTTTATTCTTCTTGTTCATTTTAGTTTGTTGCTTTTTTTTCCTTTGTTCGTTTTGTTCGTTGCTCAATTTTATCTTTTGTTCGTTTTGTTCGTTGCTAATTCTCTTTCCTACCACCCACAATGATCTCATCGATCTTGATCGCAGGCTGCCCAACGGTCGTAGGAATACTTCCGCTGACAGAACCGCACATTCCTTCGGCAAGTTCGAGATTATCCGCAACCATACTTATTTTTTTAATAGTTTCCGGACCATTACCGATTAATGTTGCTCCCCGAATCGGTTCTTTGATCTTACCATTTTTTATGAGATAGCCTTCGGCAACTGCAAAATTGAAATTTCCGGTTCCGGGTATAACCGAACCACCACCCATTTTTTTAGCATAAATTCCATTCTCGACGGAAGCGATCAAGTCTTCGATTTTGCTTTTACCTTTTGCCAGGAAAGTATTTCTCATACGAGAAGCTGGAGCGAATTTGTAGGATTGCCGTCTTCCGCTTCCTGTCGGTTCGATTCCCATTTTCTTTCCACCGAGTTTATCGACCATATAAGATTTCAGGATACCATTTTCAATTAAAACTGTTTTTTGGGTGGGAAGACCTTCGTCATCGATATTTTCCGAACCCCATTTTCCGGGAATCGTGCCGTCATCGATAGCAGTAACAACCGGATTTGCGATCAGTTCCCCCAATTTTCCGGCAAAGACAGAAGCACCTTTAGCAACGGCAGTAGTTTCCAATGCATGTCCGCAAGCTTCATGGAAAATAACTCCACCAAAACCATTATCTATTATCACCGGAAATTTCCCGCTGGGAGCATAATCAGCTTTGAGCATAGTTATCGCTATACGGGCAGTTTCTTTCCCTAATGCTATGGGATCGAGTTTCCTGAAAAACTCATAACCTGCATGACCTCCGGGTCCTTCTGTTCCGGTTTGTTTTTCAGTTCCTGACGAGGCAATCGAAGTTATATATGCTCTGGAATAATTCCTGTCATCTTCTGCCAGTAAACCTTCGCTATTAGCGATCAGAACATGCTGCATTTTCTCAATAAACCTGATATCCACCTGCGAGATCAGTTCGCTGTAATCACGGGATGCTTCATTAACTTTCCTGATAAAATCGATCTTATCCTGTTTGGAAACAGTATTATTTGGAATCTCGACAGGATGGATATTTTCAAATTTTAGTTTCGTCAAATCGAGAGCATTGAGTTTTGAATTTCCTCTGGCAGCTTTGCAAACAGCATCGGCAGCAGCCAAAAGGGATTCTTCACTCAGATCATTCGTGTAGGCATAAATTGCCGTATTTCCATAAAAAACCCTGACTCCGGCACCAAAATCTTTTCCCACAATACTCTGTTTGGTTTTATTATCGTTAAAGTTTATCAGAGAACTGTAAGTGTTTTCCAAAAAAAGTTCGGCAAAATCAGCTCCATTGGACAAAGCTTTATCTAATACTTTATAAATTAAGACTTTATCTATCATCTTTCCTCCAGAAATTAATTTTATTAAAAATTAAAGCAAAAGAGAAATTTTGAGTGTCAATTATTGTGTCAAGAAG
>DRTC01000217.1 GCA_011372345.1 Candidatus Cloacimonadota bacterium | reverse complement strand
CTCTGGAACAATTCTCCCAACGAAATAACAGGTAATTATGAAATGCATTATTCTGATATACAGGGAAGTGAAGGAGGTGGAACTAATTATGATATCGATCCCCTGTTTTCAAATCCTGAAGAAGGTGATTATCACCTTTTGGGTCTTAGCCAGCTTATCGGATCCGGGATAATGGAATATCAGAACTGGCAAGCACCGGAATATGATATTGATGGCAATCCTCGACCCAATCCTGCTGGTTCTTTCCCGGATATTGGAGTTTATGAAAATCCACTTGAAGGACCTCAAAACTCAGAAATTTATGTATCCGTAAACGGTTCTGACGAAACCGGTGACGGCACCGAAGAAAATCCTTTAGCTACCATTCAATATGCTTTAAGTTTAGTTTATAACAGAGGGATAATTCTAGTTCAACCCGGAGAATATTTTGAAAACATCGATTTTAGCGGGAAAAATGTTACAATAAAATCTGTAGAAGGATTTGAAAATACAATAATCAATGGAGATCAGATGGATTGTGTTGTAACCTTTGAAAATGAAGAAAATGCGGAAGCAGTTCTGGACGGCTTTACAATAACAAATGGAGAAGGACTTATTGGTGGAGGTATTCTTTGTTATAATTCTCAACCGACATTGAAAAATCTTCTGATCAAAGAAAATGAAGCCACTTCCGGCGGAGGAATTGCCTGTCTGAATTCGGATATTCTCATCCAAAATGTTGTGGTTGTAAATAACATTTCAATAAACTTTGGCGGTGGAATGTATTGTTATAATTCTGATCCGATTTTAACAAATATAACAGTATCCGGTAATTCAGCGGATCTTGGAGGAGGAATTTCTTGCTTATCAAATTCTGATCCTATTTTAACAAATTGTATTTTATGGGATAATGTGCCCCATGAAATCCGCTTTCATGGAGATACTTCCCCTAATTCGATTACAATTACATATTCGGATATTCAAGAAGGAGAAGAAGGAATTGAGACAAACGATAATGGTATCGTGAACTGGTTGGAAGGAAATATCGACAACGAACCATTATTTGTGGGAACAGGTGATTATCCCTTCTCACTTCAGGATCTGTCTCCCTGCATAAATACCGGAACTCCCGATACAACCGGCTTGAATTTACCGGAATTTGATCTTGCCGGAAATCTGCGAGTTTACGGTGAAAGGATCGATATGGGAGCTTATGAAAATCAGAATGTATTCGCTGTAGAAGATTTGATTCCGGTAATTACATCGCTCAATAATAATTATCCCAATCCATTTAATCCCTCTACAAAGATAGAATTCAGCATCGAACAAAACCAACAAAACGAACAAACAAAGTTGATCATTTATAATCTGAAAGGACAGAAAGTGAAGCAGCTTGTCAGCGATCAGCTTTCAGCAGGTCGGTATTCTGTGATTTGGAATGGAAAAGATGACAACAACAAACCGGTTTCTTCGGGAGTTTACTTCTACAAATTGAAATCAGGTAACTTTGAGAAAATCAGAAAAATGATCCTGATGAAATAGGATAAGCAAGAAGAACATCTTAATTTAGAAGTAGGCGATTCAAACTTCGGAAGTTAGTTTTTCCAATTCTTCATATCTATCTATGAAATTAATATTCGGTGTTTTTGCATAAAGATTCTTGTTTAACTCAATTGCTTTTTTCCGATAGATTTCTGTTTTTTCTTTTATTTTTAACTTATTATACATCAGAGCTAATTCGAAATTGAGCATTGCTAATTGTTCTTTTTCATTTGTTTCTCGAAGCATTTTCTCTAAAGG
>DRTC01000216.1 GCA_011372345.1 Candidatus Cloacimonadota bacterium | reverse complement strand
TCCTTAAAGTTTCTCCTATTTTCAGGTTAAAATTATTTTGTTTAACTAAAGCTTCTTTAACCTGTTCCTCTGTTACAACCCTGTTATGTATTAAAATCTCTCCAATTCTGGCATATTGCGGGTTATATGACATTTATTTATCTCCTATGTTTTTTTTGAGATAGAACCAATCCGGTGGTTACCGGATCGGCATTCTATTTTTTTTATCTTTTACTGATATTTATTCAAAAATGTTCAAATTTAGGGAACATAACGATGTAATATCACAGTTACATTATTCGTTGTTTGAGTTCCGACAATATTAGCAGTAACAGTTCCTGTATTGGTTCCTGGTGATCCATCCGGATTAGGAGGTGGACATTCATACTGATAGAATCTTATATTTTTAATTATCTCTCCAGGTAAAGTTCCGTCATTTTCAGGTCCGGTCACATCAAAAAAGTCTTCGTAAAAGCTCGGATGTGAAGGATCCATTGCAAGAAGGTCAGGATCCATTAAGGTACCGAGAGTGCTCATAAATGTTACTGTTGTTCCGTCGATGGGATTGTTCTGTCCGTCTTTTACCACAACAATTACTTTGGGAGAAAGTTCTTCATCCGAATGCTGCCATTCCGGATTATTATCTTCAGTCCAATCCACATGTTGAGGAATTGCAGCAATATCTATCCAGGGGAACTGGATTGGCAAGACAAGATCTGCTTCATCAAAGAAACTGCCACCTGTTTCTGCTCTCACTAATACTGTTTCATTAGTGTGAATTCCTTCATAACTCATCAGGGTATAAGCCATACCATCGAGGGAATCACCTTCAGAATTCTCATTCCCGACATAAGAACCAGCTTCGATGGAAGCAAATCCGGGATCATCAGGTAAAGAGAACCAGACAGCAGTTCCGCGAATAACAGGATTTCCCCAAATATCGGTGAGGAAGGCTCCAACCTGAACTCTCCAGACTCCACCACCCATTCCTCCTTGACCGTCAACTGAAGAATCATGTCCGCCAATAGAAAAATCTATGGTCGTAGGAGGTCCGGAATTTACAACAATATTACTTTTCGTCGCACTGATCTCGATCCCTTCATTATTATAAGTATAAGCTTTAACTTCCACAATTCCGGAGGCTGTTCCGCTATTTATAGCTACAACTGCCTGTCCATTTACAGATTGGGTACTATCGGCAAAACCTTCACCATTAATATTTGTTCCCGCGGGAGCAGTTAATAATTGAAAGAAAACCGTCTTATCTTCGTCGATCATATTGCCGTTCATATCAAAAAGGTTTACAATGAGTTCAAACGATTCCATTCCTCCGGTTCCCTGAACTTGCAGGTTAACCGTATCCGTTTCCTGGAATTGTAAAGAACTGACATCATCTGAAGTAACGGTTATAACCGTTAATGCTTGAGCTGAATCAGAAACAGCAGTAATCTCTGCTATTCCTGCTGAGATACCCGGTGAGAAGGTTGTAAAAGCCATACCTTCGTTATTGGTAGGACTTAATGGAGGTTGAATTGTACCAAGAGTTGTTTCAAAACTTACAAGTTCTTCACTTTCTACGGAATTATGATATTTATCCTGAACATCGGCTTCAATAGTTAAGTTTTCATCACTGTTCACCGGGATAAAGTATTGTTCTTCTCCCTCATTATTTAAAGATCGCAGATACATAAACATAGGAGCACCGGGATGAATAGTTACATCTTCGCTAACTACAAATTCGGAAATGCTGGCTGAAATAGTAGCGACATCAGCTTGAGTTCCAGCATTGAAATAAGTCTGAGCTACACCGTTTGTAGTTATCTGTTGAACTAAAATTCCCATATCCACTCCATCGAAAGTCTGGAAAAATCCTTTAGTTGTTTCAAAAACGACAACTGTTCCGTCAGGAACATATTCGCCCAGAGTATTTTTGACACGGGCACGAATGGTCATGATTTCATCTATATTAATGTCATTTGAATTGATTTCAAGGATGAACTCATCAGGATCAATTTCCGGAACAGCATCGATCCATACTTGAACTGATGAAGAAACATCTCCCACGAAAGCTTCAATCAATGCTACTCCTTCTTCACCACTATCCCAGAAAGTCGTTTGCGCAATACCACTACTGTCAGTAAAAACATTTGTAATGATATTACCAATATCAGTTCTAAAAGATAC
>DRTC01000215.1 GCA_011372345.1 Candidatus Cloacimonadota bacterium | reverse complement strand
CAATATTGTTATAGATACTGATGTGGAAGATGATATTTTCATTCCTGTTACTTTAACTGTTACTGGTCTTCTTTCTGATGATTCAACCATTCCTCTGGAAAATCATCTTTCCGGAAATTATCCAAATCCGTTCAATCCGATAACGACCATCAAATTTGGTCTGAAAGAAAATGCAGATGTCCGGCTTGTAATTTATAATTCCAAAGGACAAAAGGTCAGAACTCTTATAAATGAGAACCGGGAAGCCGGTTATCATCAGATCACCTGGAATGGAAAAGATGATTCCGGTAGAGTAACATCCAGCGGAATTTATTTCTATAAACTGAAAACAGGAGATGGAAAATTCAGCAGTACTAAAAAGATGATCTTGATGAAGTAAAAAATAGCCGCTGATTTACGCGGATGAACACGGAATGTAATTTTTGAATTATCCGTTCAAATCCGCGAAGATCCGCGGTAGTAATGATTGGAGGTACAATGAAAAAATTATCAATTCTCTTAATAGGTTTATTGTTCTCAGCTTTTGTTTTTTCCGAAGAAATAACGATCAATAACCAAAATTTTGAGGTAAATGTCTTATCCTCTGATGATTCCCAAACTATTATCGAATATAATTTCGGCATGTTTGAAAGAACTTCTGTTAATATCGACGGAAAAGCGTTTTACCATCTATTTCTGGAAAAAGAGAGTTCGACCTTTGAAAAAGGATGTCCCGCTCTTCCTAAAATTACACGGAGTATTATCATTCCGGATCATGCGAGAATGGAAGCAAAGATCATCGACAGCAAGTTTGCAGAATATCAAATGAAAGTCGCTCCTTCCAAAGGTATGATCTCTCGTAAATTAAATCCTGATGATGTTCCTTATGAATTCTCTAATACTTATAATCTCGATGAGTTCTATCCGGGAAATATCGAAGAACTTGGCTCTCCATATATTTTGCGGGATTTCAGAGGAGCAGTAATAACAGTTTATCCATTTTCCTATAATCCGCAAACAGAAACTTTGAGAGTTTATTATCATCTGGTTCTGGAAGTTAATAATGTTGGATACGATAATGTAAATATTAAAAACCGTAGCAGTAATAAACTCAATTCTTATTTTGAATATTTATATACAAATCATTTCATCAATTTTGACAGGACCCGTTATGAACAAATCGAAGAACACGGCAGAATGATCGTGATAAGTCATGGTTCTTTTATGGATTCGATGGAACCGTTCGTGGATTGGAAGAACCAGAAAGGGATTCAGACAGAAATTCATAATGTTCTGGATATCGGTACAACTGCGAATCAGATCAAGGATTTTATCCAATCAGAATATGATGAAAATAATGGATTGACTTTTGTCCAGCTAATTGGTGATAGAGCTCAAATTCCGACTTTAAGCGGAGGTGGAGGAGATTCAGATCCGAGTTATGCTCTGCTCGAAGGTGGAGATACTTATCCCGATATTTTTGTAGGAAGATTCTCGGCAGAAACTGTTGAGCAGGCAGAAACTCAAGTGCAGAGAACGATCTATTATGAACGCGATATTGTCGATGGAGAATGGCTGCATAAAGGATGTGGAATCGCTTCCAACCAAGGACCTGGTGATGATAATGAAACAGATGATGAACACATTGATAATATCAGAGAAAAATTATTGAATTTCACTTACACCGAAGTCGATCAAATTTATGATCCGAATGGTTCTGTGGCAGAAGGAATGGCTGCTTTGAATGAAGGTAGAAGTATTGTTAATTATTGTGGTCATGGTTCTCCAACTTCCTGGGGAAATGGAGCACCTTTGGGCAATTCCGATGTTAATGCTCTGACCAATGATAATATGCTTCCTTTCATCGTTTCTGTTGCCTGCAATAATGGTGAATTCGGTCCTTATACCTGTTTTGCGGAAGCCTGGCTGCGAGCTACAAATGATGGCAATGGAAATCCAACCGGAGCTATTGCCATGTATGCCTCTACTGTCAGTCAATCCTGGAATCCACCGATGAGAGCACAGGATGAAGCGATCGATCTTTTAGTTGGAGCAGGACCTTATGAAGGATTGGGAACCCAGAAAACTTCAATCGGTGGTTTGTGTTTCAATGGTTCCTGCAATATGATGGATGTTTACGGTAATGGTGGTGTTGATATGTTCAAAACCTGGATCATCTTTGGAGATGCTTCCCTTCAGGTCAGGACGGATACTCCGGAAGCAATGACCATCAATCATTTGCCAACGATCTTTATTGGGATGACCACTTTCGATGTTTCAACCGGAGTAGAAGATGCATTGGTTTGCCTTTCCGATGGAGATGATTTTTATACATCAGGTTACACTGATGAATCCGGGAATGTAACTCTCGATCTGTCAGATATGCCCCAAACACCGATGGATTTAACATTAACTATTTCTGCTTTCAATAAGATCACAAGTATAGAAATCGTAGAAGTTATTCCCAATGACGGAGCATATCTTGTTATCAGTGATTATACATTTAACGCTGGAGGAGATGATGTCATCGAGTTTGGCGAAACAGTAAATCTTTCGGTTACAATCGAGAATGTAGGAACTGATCCGGCTAACGAGGTTGAAATGACATTAAGTATCGATGATGAATTCATTACACTGACCGATGCAGCAGAAACTATTGGTGATGTTGCTGCCGGAGAATCCATTGTCTTAAATAATGCTTTTTCCTTCGATGTCTCCAATGCGGTTCCTGATGACTATCCATTTAATTTTGAAGCATTGATGAACGGTGTCGAAAATTCATGGACAGGAATAATCAATCTAACTGCTTATGCTCTGCTTGTCAGTTTCAGCAGTGTAACGGTTGAAGATGGAGATAATTTTGTCCTCGATCCCGGTGAGACTGCCGATCTGACCGTTTCTCTATATAATGACGGAGGAGCTGCTGCTCATAATATTAATGCTATTTTATCCTATATGCTCGATGATGATATGATCATTGTGAACGATTCTGCTGACGAACTCGCTTTTCTGGAAGCATATTCTTATGGAAATTTTACCTTCAATATTACTGCTTCCGAAGATGCACCAATTGGACAAGTCGCTCCTTTTGAGATCAATGCAGATGCAGATAATGAGTACTCCATGACAGACTATTTTTCCCTAACTATCGGCTTATGTGTCGAGGATTTTGAAACAGGTGATTTCTCAAGTTTTGACTGGTATTTTGATGGTCAACATGAATGGTTTATTTCTTCCGAAGCTTATGAAGAACAATATTCAGCACAGTCAGGTGATTTACTCGATAGTCAATTCTCATCCTTGAAGATTGATGTTTCCGTGTTGATGGATGATGAAATTAAATTCTATAAGAAAGTATCTTCGGAAAATAATTATGATTATTTACAATTTTTTATTGATGACAATATGGTTGGTGAATGGTGCGGAGAGATCGACTGGTCACAGGAAATTTTCCCGGTAACTTACGGAGAGCATACTTTTGAATGGAGATATGAGAAAGATGGTTCTGTTTCCAGCGGTTCTGATTGTGCCTGGATCGATTATATTGAATTTCCTCCGATCGGAATTCCAATTCCTCCTGAACTGGAAGTAAGTGTTGATGAGATCGAATTAGATCTTGATCCTAATACAATTGGAACAGATGAATTTACGCTAACCAACATTGGTGGCGGAACTCTTACTTATAACATTTCCCTCGAGGAAACAAGAGATATGACAGGTTCTTATGTAGAATGTTCAGCAGAAGGTTTTACTCCTGGAGAAACGACCACCTGGACTTTTACTGTCTATAACGGCAGTCCTGACGGTGAATGGATCACTGATGTATTTATCGGTTTCCCTGCAGGTGTGATCGTTAATTCATCTTCTAATTTTGTTGGAGGAACAGGTGGAGACCTGGAATCGAACGGAGTAACTGGAGATGGAGTCGAGATCAACTGGCATGGCGAAAATAGCAGCGGATGGGGTATGGTTTATCCAGACGAGTCTGCTACTGCAGAAGTAAATCTGACCATCAGTGGTGGATTTGCCGGAGACATGGTTCTGGAATGGCAGATCGATGGTGATGTCTGGGGCGGAGATCCGCACAGTGTGAACGGAACAATGACCATCGGAAGTTTAGTGCCTCCCATAACCTGGATCCAACTGGATTCTTATATAGGAAACCTGGATCCGAATGAAACCGATGAAATTACAGTTACCTTTGATTCCAATGACATTCCTATCGGAGATTATACCTGCAACTTGATAATTAATGATAACCGGGAAACAACAATTATTCCGGTTACACTTCATGTTTATAATTTGAGCGAGGAAGAAGATGTGCTTCCTAAAAAAACCGAACTTACAGGTAACTACCCAAATCCCTTTAATCCCGCAGGAACCGGACATAGTCCAGGTACTACGATTTCATATAACCTGACTACTGATGAT
>DRTC01000214.1 GCA_011372345.1 Candidatus Cloacimonadota bacterium | reverse complement strand
ATATCTTTTATCTTCTCGCTCGTGTAGCGGATCATCAATTTCCCGCTTTTGTAATCCGAATGATCTTCATATTCCATTCCCAGCAGATGACGAACCATCCTTTCCGGCAGATTGATCCCGCAGGCAGCAGAGAAATAAACCCAAGCCGGAAAGCGAGGATTAATCTCCAACAAATAAATATCCTGCGATTTATTCTCGATCAGAACTTCAAACTCCAATCCACCTTTCCAATTTAGATGAGTGATCAGTCTTTTCGTAGCGTCGATCAATTTCTGATTATGAATACTGACTGCATTCCAGACTTTTCCGAGTGAAGTAGTTGTCATTTTCCTGATTGCGAAAACTCCCAAATCATTTCCAGAACCATCTCCACAGGCAATTACATCGTATTCTTCACCTTGAATGAATTTCTGCACAATGATCGGAAAACCCCATTTATTGGCAATTTTATTGAAATGTCCTTCCGCTTCCGAATGATTTTTCGCTCTGAAAGCTTCATAAAATGGTCCTTTGATCATGCACGGATATCCGACAACATTTATGGCAGAGATCAGATCTGCATAAGAAGTGCAGGTAAAATATTCGGGATTTTTCACACCAATTTCTACCGAGAGTTTTTTCAAAACGGATTTATTGCGGAGTTTGAACATCTCTTTGGTCGGGATCAACATCTTGATTCCCATTTCTGCCAGATCTTGCTCGATATCGATAAAGATGGGAAGTTCCGCATCGAGAGCAGAAATGAGCACATCTATTTTTTCCACCGAATGGATATATTGAATCCGTTTGACGAAAGATTCCCGAGCACCGGAAGGATACGGCATGATATACGATTTATCGACAATTTCATCGAGATAGATTCCCGGTTCGAGGTTATCATAAGCAAGACCGATCGTGCGCACATCAAGCGAGCTTTCTTTAAGAGATTTCATTATTCCGGTGCCCGGTCCCGGATTATCGATCGCATTTATGCCGCTGACTGCAACTGTTATTTTCATATTTTCCTCATTTTTTCACCGCAAAGACGCAAAGAACGCAAAGGATTCACAAAGGATTCACAAAGTTCAAGACTCCTATGAAACTACTTTTCAACTTCCGAATGTTTTTGCTTGCAAAATCTTCGGAATGTTGATGTACATTTTTCCGAACAATCGGAAGATCAGTTCTACTCAATGAGTAGAGATGCTGAACATTCCGATGTTCTAGTTTGGTTTCATCTTAATAGAACTATTTGCTCGCAAATGGAGGGAAGATTGTCACAAGCCGAAGGTCTTGTATTAAGTCGAATCCTTCTATACAATGTCAACTTATCCTAATATTCATCATCTCCTGCTGATATGCAGGAACTTTGGACAAGTTGAGGATTTCATCATTACTCGATTCCCATCGTGATGATGGGGATACATCTTCCCAATTTACCATTTCTACTATTTTCCCCTAATTCAACCAATTCAACCATTTCAACGATACAACCATTCCGAAGGTTAAGTAATCTCCTGCGGAGATTTTAGAAGAATTCCTCTGGAAGAAACCTTCGGAAGGTTTTCTAAACCAGATAATAATTCTTCAAATTATGAATATAATCCATCACATCGATTTCCAGTTCATTTTCCGAAACAGCATATTCTTCCTGCAATTCTTCGATTATTTCCTGAATTTCCTTGCCGGCTTTCAATAAAGTTATGATCTCGATGCCGACTTCATTTGTCGTAAAAGAATGTCCGGAAGTGGGATCGAAAATAAAACCTGTTTCGCTGATTGCGAGTGAATTTAGTTTTTCTACATTCATCATATCTCCTATTTAGTGCTTGAACGAAAACCACCGGAATTACTGAAAACTTGAATTAAGTTTGCTTTAGCTGGCTTGATTTAAGTTTTCTAATCCGCTGATGCCAGTCAACT
>DRTC01000213.1 GCA_011372345.1 Candidatus Cloacimonadota bacterium | reverse complement strand
TTCCGTAAGTTCTGGTGTTTATCTGTATAAATCAAGTGTTAACGGCAAAACTGAGGTTGTGAAAAAATATCTGCTATTAAAGTAAAATGAAATCAAAGAATCGACTCGTGAAATATCTTGGATTGATTTTGATTTTCTTAAAATTTTGTGGTTAACAGAAATGCACACTCAAAAATTCATTTAAAAGTTTTGGGATTTATTTTGAAGTGAATTAGCATTCAGAAGTTTAATGGTTTGTGATAGATGGTATGACGCATTCGAACTATTGATTCTTTTGTATCAGTACTTTATATTCCCAGGATTTAAGTGAAATTGGTTCATCTCCGGAAAATATAACTTTTTCCTGTTCAAATATATCGTTGTATTCTCCTGTAAAATTATTTTCCTGCAAAGAGATGCTCTGCCCAAAAGGTGATAAATTAGTAATTACAAAGATCTTATCGTTATCAACCTGCCGGGTGTATGTAAATACAGCTTTATCATTTGAAGTGTGAATTCTTTGCAGTTCCCCGCCTTTGAATCCATTCCATAAAGCTTTATTTTCTTTTTTCAAATTTAAAAGTTTCGTATAAATTTCCTTCATTCCGCAATCTTTCCACTCGATCTCATCTTTATCAAAAAAAGAAAGCCGCTTATCCAGGCATGCTTCCTGACCGCTGTAAACTAAAGGCATTCCGGGAAATGTCAGGGAAAGAACTGCGAAAACTTCAGCTGCTTTTCCGAGTCTTTCATAAACAGTACCGTTCCAGGAATTTTCGTCGTGATTGGAAGTGAAGGTCATGCGAAAATCATTCAAGGCAAAAGTATTTTTTTCTTCAATCAGATGAGCATCGATATGAGAAGCATTTTTCTTTCCTGCTGCAATAGCATTCATAATTTTGAAAAGTTTCCAGTTATAAGACATATCGAATGCTTGTTTGTGAAGTTCGGGAGTTTCCCATTCTGCCAGCATAAAAACAGGTTTGATCTGATCAAGTTCAAGACGAACCTTATTCCAGAAATCAATTGGCACCATACCCGCAACATCACAGCGAAAACCGTCGATATCTATTTCCTTTATCCAGAATTTAAGAGCATCGAGCATGTATTTCCGCATTTCCTGATTATCAAAATTAAAATCGATCACATCCGCCCAATCTTTTACCGGTGAAACATGATTTCCATTCTCATCTTTTGTGAACCAGTCCGGATGATCATAAACGATTTGATTGTCCCACGCACAATGATTTGCCACCCAATCGATGATCACATACATTCCCATTTTATGGATTTTTTTCACTAATTGTTTGAATTCTTCCAGCGTTCCGTGAGCAGGATTAACATTGAGATAATCCTTTACCGAATAATAACTTCCGAGAGTTCCTTTGCGATTTTTTTCACCAATCGGATGGATTGGCATAAACCAGAGAATGCCGACACCTAATTGTTTAAGGTGGGGGAGATGCTCTTCAAATTCCTGGAAAGTTCCGTTTTTGGAAAACTGTCGCAGATTTACTTCATAAATGCTTTGATTGTATGACCATTCCGGATGTTTTATCGTGTTCATTTCAGTTCCATATTTATAATTCTTTTGAGACTCTAATTGTATAAAATTAATAGCAATTAGAATCGCAATTATAAGAATCTTCTTCATATTCTTAAAGTTGCTTTTAATCGATTCGATTTATAAAATAATTCCAGAGCAGAATTAATATCAGGGCAAACAATATCGGTATTCAAAAGCGATTGAGAAGCTGCTCCTTCAGTCTGGATCAGACTTATTCCCAGGATCGCTTCTTTGACCATTAAATTATCGTTGAGTCCGTTTCCTATGCAAGCTGTTTTTTCAATTCCCAGCTCCTGAACATATTTTAGTTTTTTTTGATCCTGATCTTCCGGGGATAGAACGGAAATCGTAACTGGTAAGTCTGTTAATTCATTATGAACAGTTCCGAATGAATCTGCTGTGATAATATGAATTTTTAAAGATTTTGCGAGAATTTCCAATCTTTCTTTTACTCCTGAAATCAATTTTCCATCGATTGCCAGAGTTCCGTTGAAATCCAGGACAAGATGTTCCAGTTTGATTTCTTTTCTTCCCGGAATATTGAATTTAAGCATAAAAATTTTCCTTTATGTCATTTTCTCTCGTTCCCAAATTCCGATTTGGGAATGCAATTGGATTAAAAGTTCTACTTTGATATTTTTTCTATCCTCCACTGATCAAATGAATGATCTTCACATCAGCATTTTCAGGGATTATTCGCGTTTTGTATTCATCTTTTTTCACTAGTTTGTCATTTACTTTCACAACCAGCATCTTAAAAGAATAGTTCATTATTTTCAGAATTTCATCGATGGTGAGACCTTCCTGCCAGTCGATTTTATTGTTGTTTACTGTTATGGTTTTCATATTTCCTTCTAAAATGTAACTCATAGCTCTGCTTTGAGAGCATATTTTCACAAACCAGAGGTTTATGTTACATTAATAACATTTCCAATACTAAATTTGCCTGCATATTGGCGACGATCCCTACTCTCGGAGCCATAGGGGAGAAGCCCTCTTTCAGTTCTGTTTCTTCATCTCCGCAAATATATAAATTCCCGATTTTTTTCTGATGTATTTTATTATTCATGCCAAAACCGGCAAGACCAGAAGCAGCAATTATTGGTTTTTTAGGAAAATGAGATAGCCAGGTTTCGATCAGCATTTTTTTCATTTCTGCTTTATCAAATGCTTCCACCATTATATCTACATTTTTGTATATTATTGGAATATTTTTTTCATCGAGTTTGATATGGTGTATCTGGTAATTGGAAAAAGGATTTATTCTCATTAAATTTGCGCGTAATGCTTTAACTTTTGGTTCTCCGATCTGCTTTAAAAAATACTGCTGTCTGTTCAGATTGGAAGTTTCGATTTTATCAAAATCTGCAATGATCAATTTACCGATACCAACTCTCGCGAGAGCAACTGCTACATTGGAACCTAAACCTCCTGCGCCTGCAATCCCGATAGTTGATTCAAGTATTATCTGTAGGATTTTGGGATCGTGCTTGGAGAAGAAATCT
>DRTC01000212.1 GCA_011372345.1 Candidatus Cloacimonadota bacterium | reverse complement strand
TGGAGTAAAACAACTATGTTGTTTTAATGAGTTGTTGGTAACTCATCACTAGTGAAAACGACTTTGTCGTTTTTGCTTCAAAATAATTGAAGCACTCCAAAAGACTCCAAATCAGCGAATTAATATCATCTTCTTGGTTGAAGAAAATTTCCCTGATTTCAGTTTATAGAAATAAATTCCGGAATTTACCGGTTTTCCGGAGTCATCTTTTCCGTCCCAGATGATATGGGAAAGCGACTCCGTCGCTTTTGCGTCAACATAGTTGACGCACTCCAAAGTCCGAACTTTTTGACCTTTGATGTTATAAATCTCAATTGTTTGTTCTTCTTGTTGGCTACTGATATTAAAATAAATTGTTGTTTGAGAGGAAAACGGATTCGGTATATTTTGCTTTAATTCAGCAGCAAACTCATTCAGATCGTTATCCTCTACATCGACCGTAGTTTTATAAACAGTATTAGAAAACGCAGGAACAGACTCAACATTATTCGTATGCACGGAAGTAACCGCGAACTGGTACATCCCGATGGGAAGCGGAGCCCATTCCGTATCTGTGTAAAAAGTATCGGTAACTGCTTGTGCGATCAAATCCCAGTTATCGGGATCATCATGATCAAATTCATTAAAACGATAAACATTGAATGATTCAAATTGTCTGTCAAACAGGGAATCAGTTATTACATGTTTCGCGATCCGTTCAGCTTGGTTATATTTTATGTTGCGGTCAATATTTCCAAAATCGATCCCATATGCTCTGATCATCATATTTTTTTGAAATTGGGGATCAATATCACCGATATCCAGCCATTCTCCGGAAGACCAGTTTTCAATTGCCATTTGAGTTCCCTGAACAAACTCCCAGGGTTCATCGATGCCATCATCGAGTCCGATTCCTGTATAAATTCCGGGAGTATTAACTCCGATGAAAAAACCATCCGGAGCATTCACAGATTCTGCTAAAATATATGTATTCCATTCATTATCGATATTTGGGAGAAGATTTGACTGATGGAGAAGCTGATTGGAGTCAGGTAAGCCCTCATTATCCAAACCAAAAATAAAGATCTTTGCCTGTGTATGTGAACCCCAGGTAGAAGTCAACAGCCAGTGAACTTCCTGCACGACAGCGTTATGGAGATGAGATGCTCCAAAAACAGCATTTGTCGGAGTATTGGAAAATCCGATCTGGGAAAATAAATTATCATCATCATACCGAAATTCCGATAAACCAATGCCAGGCATATTCCAGGTCAAATCAACTTCTGTCTCATCCTGATTTTGAAATGCCTGCAGATTTCCCGGAGGCATGGTAATTTCATTTAAAATGATCGTTCCGAGATCTAAATTTTGTCCTTCGACAAAAACATCCTCTGTGTAGGTTTCATAGATATCGTGCGTTATGTTCATTTCGTAGGCTATATTCGTGTAAACATCCGGAATTTCAAAATCTCCATTCCCATCGGTGATCACCTCATAATTTTCAAAACCCGTTAATGTTACTGTCGCTCCTTCCAAACCGGTTTCCGGGAAATCGCTGCCAACTACATGTCCGCTGATAGTCACCTGTCCCAAAGGTATCAGATTGAAATTCACTTCGGTTGTATCATTTTCCAGAACTTCGGCTTGTATCGTTTGCGGAGAATAACCAAATGCACTGGCAGTCAGGAAATAATTTCCTATCAGGACATTTCCAAAATGATAAAAACCGGCAGCATCAGAGTAGGAAGTTGCCTGAGTTTCTTCGATCAGAATTTCGGCATTCCCGATCGGATTATTCTCATTATC
>DRTC01000211.1 GCA_011372345.1 Candidatus Cloacimonadota bacterium | reverse complement strand
TAGGATAAACTTGGGAAGGAACATCGATCTGTAATTCTGATAATAAAGTCGTTGCTACAAAAACAGTTATTAAACTGAAAATTATCTTCCTCATTTTTCTAATTTCCTTTTTTTATTTTTAAAAATTTATGGAATGCAAGTGTTAAAAGGAAATTTTAATTTACCTAATCTCTTAATAATATTTCGTTTGAAATCGTATAATCTATCTGTTCTGTTGTAGATTTGTTTAAAACTATAAGTTTCTATTTTATAACAAATTATGCCAAATGGGAGGGGCAGTGAGAATTGAATATTTAATAACAGGTATTGAATATTGGATAAGTCAAAACTAGATAAATATCTCATCATAAATCTCTCTTAATAATCCGGGAACACTTTTGAGTTCTGTTTAAATTAAAGTCAATGAAAAAAATGTTTCTTTTATGAAGTATAGTCGATGTAAATTTATTACTATCTATAAAATCCCAAACTTCTTCATTCGACGATCGAGTGACTGCCAGGTAATATTCAGCAACTTCGCTGCTTTGGCTTTATTATTCTTGCATTTTTCCAGAGCTTTCATGATCAAATTTTTTTCTGCTAATTCCAGGTCAAAGATAATTTCAGTTCCTTTCGAAAAAACCGGTTGATCACTAACTTTTGCTAAAATCGGAAAATGTTTTAGATGGAGTTTACCTCTATCATTAAGGATGACAGCTCTTTCCACCATATTTTTAAGTTCGCGAACATTCCCCGGGAAATTGTAATTTGAGAGTTCATTCAAAACATTTTCATCGATTTCCTGGATAGGTTTTTTCATTTTTTTTGAAAATTCAGAAGCAAAATGATTGATCAAAAGAGGAATATCTTCCGATCTTTCCCTGAGAGGTGGAATATGAATCGAGAAAGAATTTAATCTATGAAATAGATCGACTCTGAATAACTTCTCTTCGATCAAATCTTCCAATCTCCGGTTTGTGGCAGCAATAACTCTAACATCAACAGGAATATCTATGTGAGAACCAACGCGTCTTATTTTTCTTTCTTCGAGAACTCGCAGAAATTTTGACTGTAAATTTAAAGGCATATCTCCGATCTCATCGAGGAAAAGAGTTCCTTTACTCGCCACCTCGAACCAACCTGCTTTGCTTTCGGTAGCTCCTGTGAATGCTCCTTTTTTATGACCGAAGAACTCGCTTTCAAAGAGATTTTCCGGTACTGCCGAGCAATTCACATCATAAAAATACTTTTCTTTCCTGGAACTTAAATAATGAATTCCACGAGCAACAAGTTCTTTTCCGGTTCCGCTTTCACCGGTAATCAGAACGGAAGTATCTTCAGTTTTTGCAACTTTAGAAATAAGTTCAATGATAGATTTCATTTTGGGGCTTTGAGTGATGATCGAATGACCTGTTTTATCCTGAAGTTCATTGGAAACAAGTGAGAGATTATGTTCGACTTCCTTTAGCTTGGAATTGAGAGTGATGAATCTTTTGGTTCTTTCAATGGAGTTATGAACATCCATCAGACGAAACGGTTTGGTGAAATAATCGGAAGCTCCGAGTCTCATTGCTGAAATAACGCTGTTCATATCTCCGTGTCCCGAGATCATGATCACTTCGATTTCCGGATACGATGTCTTGATCTTTTCCAGAACCTGGATCCCATCCATTTCAGGAAGTTTTATATCGAGAATTGTAATATCGATTTCATTTTGTTCTAATATCTTAAAAGCTTGAGAAGGTAATTCCGCTTTAAATACTTGAAAGCCATTTTCTAATAAAAATTCACCGATCTCTTCTCTGACTCTCTGTTCGTCGTCGAGGATCATTATTTTTAATTTTTCCATTTACAGCTCCTGTTTTTCCTTTGAGGGAAGAACTTAACTTCGTGAATTGATTGATTCAAAATGATTCAAAACCTTCAAGGTTTTGCAAACCTTGAAGGTTTGCAAAAAAGTTTAAATCCCAATACAGGAATTAATTATCATTATTTTTTCTTTTTGTAAGATTTGGTAATTTGATGATGAATTTTGTAAATTTGTTTTTTTCACTGCTGACGGAAATCTCACCTTTCATTTCCTGGATAATTCCATAAATGATCGATAAACCAAGACCTGTTCCTTTTTCAGGATCTTTGGTTGTGAAAAAAGGATCAAAAATATTATCTAAATTTTCTTTGGGAATACCAGTACCATTATCTTCGATCTCAATACAAATATTATGGGGATTACTGTAAGTCTTGATCGTGATCTGTTTCTTAAAATTGATCTCATTGCCTGCTTCTTCCCGATCTTCAACAGCGTCTTTTGCATTATTGAGAAGATTGAGGATAACTTGTTCGAGTTTGAATTTATTTCCGATAGCAAATTCCAGATCATCTTTAAATTCTAAGATTACTTTGATGTTGTGATTTTTATATTGCGTCTGCACCATTGATAAAGCATTTTTAATGGTTTCATTAATGTCTATCTTTTCCAAAAGAACCGATTTCTGATCTCTGGAAAAAGTTCTTACATGCTCGATGATATGCCTGATCCTGTCAATATCATTAAAAACAGAATTGACCTTTTTCTCAAGATAATCTTTAGAGCATTTATCCATTGATAATTTAAAAAGAATATTATCCATAGCCATAGAAATTCCTGCTAATGGTTGATTGATCTCATGAGCAATTCCAGCAGCAAGTTTTCCCAGAGATTCAAGTTTTGATTTCTGGATAAGAAGCTGTTGTTGTTCGATCCTTTTATTCAATTCTTTATTTACTCTTGCTTCAAGTTGCCGATTCAATTCCTTTATCTCTTCTTCAACTTTCCTCATTTCACTGATATCGAGTATTTGAGCGATCAAATATAAAGATTTTCCAAAATCATCATTCACAGAGGAAATGCTGACATTTACCCAGATTATGTCGCCTTTTTTATGAATTAATCTTTCTTCGATATGAAAATAATTAAGTTTTCCGGTCAGCATTGTTTTGATTTTTTTCTTATTTTTCCGAACATCATCATGATGAATCAATGAGTTAATATTTCTGTTTAAAAGTTCATTTTCTTTATATCCTGTCATGAAACAGAAACTCTCATTGACCTGTCTGATCGTACCATCAGGATGAATCAATATCATTCCGGCAGCTGCATGAAAAAAAGTGCTTCTGAATCGTTCTTCACTTTCTCTAAGAGCTTCTTCTGCTTGTTTTCTTTCCGTAATATCTTCGCAAGTCGTGATAATAGCGACAGGATCACCTTTGCCGTCTTTGACAATATCCGACATTAATCTTACCGGGAAAGTAGAACCGTCTTTTCTGATATTCGAACTTTCTCTGATCAATCCTTTCCATTTTTTTACCTGGGATAAACTCATTGGTTTCCTGATCCGGACAGGAGCAAAGACACGAACATCTTTTCCAAGTAATTCTTCCGGTTCATAACCATGCATTTTGGCATCAGCTCGATTTGTAAAAATTATTTTTCCGTCGATTTCCGTAACTGTCACACCAATAGTCATCGTTTCAACAGCCTGCTTTAATTCCCTTAATGTTTTTTCTGTTTTCTGTTTTTCTGTTATATCACTGATAATTCCGAAAGTTCCGGTAAATTTCCCATCGACAATTAAGGGAGTTGCTGCAACCGTAATTACTCTTTTTTCATCTTGTTTTGTGAAAATATTCAATTCATATTTACTTGATATTCCTTTTTTACGAAGGACTGTATTATCCAATATTTTTTGAAATTCTTCTTGAGTAACAAAATCCCTGATGTTCATGGAAATTAATTTTTTTTCCTGATATCCGAAGATCTTACATGCTGCCGGATTTGCAAAAGTAAAGTTTTCCTTTTCATCAACAATGATCAAACCTTCTTCCATCGTTTCAATAAGAGTTCGGTGTTTTTCCTCACTTTTTCTTAAGGCTTTTTCTGTCTTGATCTTATGGAAAGTCATTTCCATGATCGCATGTAATTCCCGCTCTTCGAAAGGTTTCATCAAATAGCCGTAAGGTTCGACCTCTTTTGCTTTATCAAGTGTTTCATCATTTATATGTGCGGTCAGGAAGATCAAAGGGATGTCAAAATTGTCTTTGATTTTACGAGCAGCATCGATTCCTGTTTTTTCTCCTTCAAGTAAAATATCCATTAAGATGAGATCCGGTTTTTGCTCTGATACAGAATTTATCGCATCTTTTTCATTTGATACGATTTGAGTTACATCATATCCAAATTGCAGCAAAGTATTCCTGATATCGATGGCTACTATTTTTTCATCTTCGACGATCAAAATCTTTTTCTTTTTCATTTTCATCCTGTAAATCTATTCCTGCTACATCTCTGAAC
>DRTC01000210.1 GCA_011372345.1 Candidatus Cloacimonadota bacterium | reverse complement strand
AACAGGATCAGATTGATTTTATGCTGGAAGAATTAAAAAACTCCGGTGTGGATTTTGTTAAAGATGAGATCGGAAAAATCGTTCTTTTGCCAGTTGAGAAAATAATATAGAACACTGATGACAGGGATTATACGGATTTACACAGATCAAAAAGTAAATCAAACAATCCTGTTTGAGCAAAGCACAATAAAGATTCTTTTAAGAATGATAGCTTTTGCAAATTGAAAAAAATACATTAAGGACAAAAATGACACAGAATAAAAACAAATCATCAGTGATTATCCGTAATATCCGTGTTATCTGTGTTCTATAAATCGGAGGGAAAAAATGAAGATAGTCGAATGCGTTCCCAATTTCAGTGAAGGACGCGATCTGAAGATCATTGATCAGATCACAGATGTAATCAAATCAGTGAAAGGAGCATTTTTATTGGATGTCGATCCGGGAGCAGATACGAACAGAACTGTCGTAACTTTTGTCGGAGATCCTGATTCTGCGATTGAAGCTGCCTTTCAAGCAATCAAAAAGGCTTCAGAAATAATCGATATGAGCAAACATCACGGAGCACACGCCAGAATGGGAGCAACCGATGTTTGTCCATTCGTTCCGGTTTCCGGAGTTACGATGGAAGATTGCGTCGAATATGCTCATCGATTGGGAAAAAGAGTTGGAGAAGAACTGGGAATTCCTGTCTATTTTTATGAATATGCAGCTACCAAACCGGAATGGAGAAATCTGGCGGAAGTTCGCAAAGGTGAATATGAAGCACTTCCGGAAAAAATGAAAGATCCATATTGGAAACCGGATTTCGGTCCGCAAAAATTCAATCCAAAAACCGGAGCAACAGCGATTTCTGCTCGCGAGTTCCTGATCGCCTACAATATCAATTTGAATACTCGTGACAAGAAAAAAGCACACGATCTTGCCCTCACGATCCGAGAAGCAGGACGCTTTAAAAGAGATAAAAACAACAAATTTGTAAGAGATGAAAACGGTAAAAAAGTTCGTCAACCCGGAATTTTCAAATATTGTAAAGCTGTCGGCTGGTTTATCGAAGAATATAATCGCGCTCAAATCAGTATCAATATGACGAATTATAAGATCACACCACCACATGCAATTTTGGAAAAAGTTCGGGAATTAGCGATTGAAAAAGGAATCCAGGTTACAGGAAGTGAACTGGTCGGATTAATTCCTAAAGAAGCGATCTTGAATTCCGGTAAATTCTATCTGAAAAGACTCGGTGAAAGTGCCGGATTACCCGAGAAAATGATCATTGAAACCGCAGTGCAATCGATGGGGCTGGATGATCTTACTCCTTTCGATATCAATGAAAAAGTTATCGAATATGCGATTGCAGAAAAAGATAATCTGATCAACAAAACCCTCACCGATTTTGCAGATGAACTTTCCACAGATTCTCCTGCTCCAGGCGGAGGAAGCGTTGCTGCTCTTTGTTCTGCGATGTCGGGTGCATTATCTGCTATGGTTTCCAACTTGACGATCGGGAAAAAAGGTTATGAAAAAGTCTGGGAAGAAGCAAAAGAATTAGCTGAAATCGGGCAGGATATTAAGGAACGCTCTCTTTATGCGATTGATTTGGACACTCAAGCATTTTATGAAATGATGGATGCGACGCGTCTTCCTAAAAAATCAGATGAAGACAGATCAATCCGAAATGACGCCATTCAGAAGGCAACAAAAAACGCAATTATGGTTCCGCTCGAAACTTTGAAGATCGCACTTGAAGCTGCTCAACTTGCCGGAAAGATCGGGAAGATCGGGAATGAAAATGCTCTTTCTGATGCGGGAGTTGCTGCGATTACTGCTAATGCTGCCGCGAAAGGTGCTTACTTGAATGTGAAAATAAATATGGGAAGTATCGAGGATGAAAAATTCAAATTCGATATTATGACACAAGCGGAAGAATTGCTGGAAAAAGTTGATAATCTTGCTCTGAAAGTGGAGAAGGAGATTAAAGGGAAGGTTTGAAAATATTCCGAATGAATTAATTCAGGGATTAAAGGGATTTAATGGAAACACACCTCCCTCCGGCAGTTGCCGGAGGACTCCTCTCGAGAGGAGATTTGTTGCGTGCTCTCCATGATTAAAAAGTAGGACACAAATATGAACGACAAAGAATATAAAGAATGGGAAGCAAAAGTTGAAAAAATTGAAAAAGAAAATAAATTGCTACTGTCTGATTTTGAAGAATGGCTGAAAACCAAAAAACTGAAATCAAAAACAATAAAAAACCATCTTTTAAATATCGATTTTTATATAAATAGTTTTCTTCTTCATTATGAAGCTGAAACTCCGGTAGAGGGAATTATTCATATTGGTCTTTTTCTGGGAGATTACTTCATCAGGAAAGCAAGTTGGTCCAGTAAATATACGATTCAAGAAAATATCGCCAGTTTTAAAAAATTCTATACTTACCTGAATGAGATCGGGAAAATAGATGATGATGACCTGGAAGGAATGAAAGAATTTATCAAAGATGAAAAGAAATTCTGGCTGGAAGAAGTGGAATCTTATCAGAATGATGCTGACTGGGATTTGTAGAATGAATTCTTATCAAGAAAAGATAGAGAAGTTTTTAAAGGATATTCGTTCTAAAAAAATTGAGGTACAGGAAGACAAATGGTATGAGTTTTTGAAATCCGAATTAACATTTCCCTTCGCTGCTAAAATTGAAGATATCGACGAATTTAGTAAAACTGATTTAGAATGGAATGATATCGTAAATGTTAAAGGAATAGATAATTT
>DRTC01000209.1 GCA_011372345.1 Candidatus Cloacimonadota bacterium | reverse complement strand
CCTCCAGATCTGGACTGATGATTGGGAAAATGAACACAGGACAGAATTTGTTTATGAAAATGTCCGGATCGAGGATAATGAAATCTATGCTGAAAATATTTCTTTATCTAATTTTCCGAATCCATTTCATACAACAACGACAATTTCTTTTTCTTGCCACAGAAATACAGAGTTCACAGAGATTTTATTCTACAATATTAAAGGACAAAAAATCGATGAAATAGAAATTAGCGATCAACAAACAGAAATTAACTGGAATGCTGAAAGATTTCCTTCCGGCACTTATTTTTACAGAATGAAAACCAGAAATAAATTTTCTCAAACAAAGAAGATGGTTTTGATGAGGTAAATCTATTGTTTAATAATCAAAATATTTTTTCTGTACAAATGGGTATTAAATGACTTTATTTTTTTATTTTAATTTTTTCACATTTTGCGAAAAGTGGACTATTATCTCAAATAAATCTCAATCCCTTTTTTGAAAAAGCATTCAAAGAAAGATCAGCAAATTCTTTGCGGAAATACTTTTCAATAGCAGCAGCTCCGATCATGGCTGCATTATCCATACAATATTCAAGAGCAGGAATATAAACTTCAGCTCCGATTTTTTCTGCTTCTAATTTGATCTGTTTTCTTAACAGGCTATTTGCGGAAACTCCTCCTGCCACAATGATGGTCTTGGAATTCGCTTTTTTTGCGTAATTGATCGTTTTCTTAACCAGACTATCAACAATCGCTGCCTGCACCGAAGCAGAAATATCTGCAATATGTTCTTTGATGAATTCTTCTTTTTTATTTAGAAGGTAATTCCTGATCGCTGTTTTTAGTCCGCTAAAACTGAAATCATAACTATCTTTTCTATTTAAAGCACGCGGAAATTCGACAAACGCGGGATTACCGTTTGTTGCTGTTTTATCGATCATCGGACCTCCCGGATATCCGAGATTCAATAATTTTGCAGTTTTATCAAAAGCTTCTCCGGCAGCATCATCTCTTGTCTTACCAACAATCTTAAAATTATTGTAGGAGACAAAATCGACAAGTTCCGTATGCCCTCCGGAAACAACGAGAGCAAGATAAGGTGGTTCTAATTCCGGATTTTCGATCTTATTTGCATAAATGTGACCGAGCATGTGATTCACTGCAATGAGAGGTTTCTGCAAACTGTAAGCGAGACTTTTTGCAAAGGAAACTCCAACCAGCAACGCACCGATCAAACCCGGATTTACAGAAACTGCGAGGGCATCGATTTCCTCAAATGTCGTATTTGTTTGATCCAGAGCAATTTGAGTAAGTTTCATTATATTTTTTATATGGAGTCTGGAAGCAAGTTCAGGGACGACTCCACCAAAATCTTCATGGGTGGTTTGGGAAGAGATAAGATTTATATAAACTTTGTAATTTGAATCTATAACAGCGACAGAAGTATCATCGCAGGAAGTCTCAAACGCGAGGATCTTGATCGGTTTCATTACAGCCTTTATCTATCATTCTTCCCGAAAGTTTTCGGGATTTTTGCTTTTCTATCGAAGAATCAACAACTGGAAAAAACAAAACTCGACTCGCAATGACCAAAGGGAATGTGAGTCGAGGATTGCAACTTATTTATCCGATTGTTCTCAACTCTCACTTCGTTACGAGTCAAATCCAATCCTGGAAAGACAATCACTTATCTCTGATTATCTGAATTTTCTGCGGAGTATATTCGACTAATTTTACTCCTGTGGGTAAGGAAAATTTAACTCTCACAAAATCATTCCTGTTGATTTTGTTTTCATCAATACTGGCAGTAACATTCTTATTCGTGAGTTTCTCCAAAATATCTTCGGGTCCTCTGACCATAGCTGAAACTTTTTGAGGAATGATTGAAATGTTTTTATTTAACGGATACTTGACTGGGATCAGGGAAATTGTTTTAGTAGTTATTTTAGATTGAGTTATCTCCAGACTGATCTGATCTTTTTCCAAGTTCATCTTAGGATCAGGAACTATTAAAGCAACAGACAGTTTATTATCTTTTACCATTTTCCGAGAGATCTTTTTTGTCTGGATCATCTTGTATTTGCTTAAAATCGTTTGTGGACCTTTAACATCTATATTCTGGAAATTATTTATTATTTTATTTTGCAGGAAAAATTCTTCATCCTTGGGTGTGTCGTATTGGATCTGGATGGGAAATTTTTTTATGATTAATTTATCCATCTCGATAATCGTGTTTTTTGAAGAATTTATTTTTTTTATTTCCAGGGTTATTCGATCTGAATAATGCAGATTTTGATCAGTAACCTGGATAAAATTATTTCCAAATTTAAACTTGCTGCCATCAACATTAAAATAAACCTGAGACATTTTCATGATCAGGAAATCCATACCTCGAGTTTTGATAATAACAGGAATTTCTCTAATAGTTTCTTCTATAACAACAAGGTTTTCCGGAATATTACTTAATCTTATTGGAATTAATATCTCTTCAGTATGTGTTTTTAAAAGTACCTGTTGAAACCACAAAACAACAGCGATTAGAACTACCAGGATTTTAATGGAAATATTTCTTCTCATCAAGTCCTCTTGACAAGATTGATCAACAATTGCTTAATAAATTATCGATTATGATTCATATCATAAGTTATAATGCGATATAGTCTTTCACCCATATTAACAACATTCTCGTTCTCATCATTCTTCCAATCATTAACAGTTTGTTCTGTCAGGATCACAAAATCCTCGACAGACCTATCCCTGCGATTCTTCTGCTTCACTATATTTGCCAGTTTTTTCATAGAAACCCAGATCGTTTTTATTCTTGTTTCATCAGCTGTAACCAGCCATTCCCTGATGTAAGGAAAAGCGATCGTGGGATTTGCACGAGCGACCTGAGTCATTATATGAGTAATTTTCTTCTGCACATCCATAGTCGCATCATCAATAGATCTACTGATAAATTCCATGATGTATTTTGAATCTGAACGAGCTATATTTTCCATACCATGGAATGATAAAGCTCTTTTCTTTTCATTTTTTGATGATTGCCACTCCTTCATATGTATTTTCATGAAATCAGGAAATTTTTTCCACATATCATTGATAATACTCTCAACTTCCCAGGGAATCGTTTCAAAATTGCTGTTCAACAACTTGAGTATCTTTTCAGGATCATCCCCATATTTTGTATAAAGGTAAAACAAAGCTGTAGCCCTGATCCCATACATTTTATGTTTGAGCATCTTTTTGGCAACAGCTAAGATCTTACGCTGATCTGAATATTTGATCAGATTTTTTCCAATATATTCTCTGATGAAATAGTTAGGAGTTTTAGCTATTTTATAAAGTTCTTTTTCTGCTTTTTCTTTTTTTCCTTTATCAAAAAGCTTGAATATAGAATCGATTAGCAGATCTAATTCTTTAATAGAATCATTATCTAATCTTCCAATTTTTTTTAACATAGTACTTCCTTGAAATATTTATCGTTGGGAAATAAAAATTATTCCATTATTCAGTAATGCAAATTATTTTATTTCTGAATTTTCTTCCATAAAAATATCGAAAAAATTTTTTATATCTGGGGCAATTAAAAAATAGACTGATCTTTAGTCAATTCTTTTATCAAATTTAGAAAAAAGAACTGTTATTTTTTTTCTAATTCGGATTTCAATTCTAATGTTATTTCAGATTTATCGTCTCTTTTCCAGCGGTTATCAATTTGAGCGGTTACAGGTGAATTATTTTTTACATAATCTACAATACAATCCCGCAAACTTTTTTCGATCCTGGTTATCTTTGCTTCGGGAATCTTCGTCAGCATGGTTAATCCAGCATTTCCCTGAAGGAGAAAATCTGTGGTTGAAATGTGATAGATTTTGTCTTTTTGCCAGGGTTCTCCACCTATCAGAAGTTTTGTGATCCGATCATAATCCTTTCGGGAACGATTATAAACAACATTTACTCCAGCTACTCGCAATCCGTGACGACTACCGGAAACTCTCATCTCGATGATATTTTTCAGGAATTCACCATCTACTTCGATGATCACAACCTGATTTTCAAAAGGCATGACATCGAAAATATTCCGGTAAGTTATCGGTCCCTGTTGAAGGTCTCCCCGAACTCCTCCGAGATTTAAAAAGGAAAAATCCGCTCCAGTAGCTTCCAGCATTGCTTCACAAACAAGATTTCCGATTTTATTTTGAGCATCGACTCCATCTCTGGAAATATAGGTTTCTGCTTTTCCGATGACTTCATCCATACCTTGTTCAGCGATTTTCTGCATGGTCAGGATCGTATCTCCGATCGTTTTATCGGGAATAAATTCATCTTCAAAAAGAGTGATCATCATACCTTCCCTGAGTGCTGCGGTTTCATATCCCGAAATAGTTTTCGTTTCCTTATCTATCTTGATGGTTACATGACCAACATTGCTTCCATAGGCATAGCCCTGAAAAACAAGAGTATGAGTTTCCGGATCTTCCCAGGGTTTGGCAAAACCTTTGTGAATATGACCTGCAAAGAATAAATCTATTCCTTGAACTTCATGAGCTAATTCCTGGGCATCGAGTCCCCAATATCTTTGCTTCTCACCCGAATTTTCCTCGTATCGATGTTTATAAGCAGGTTCAGGATCATAAGGAATACCAACATGACCGACCACTATGATCAAATCGACTTTTTCCTTTTTAACGATTGGAATATATTTTTCCAGAGCATCTTTTGCCGGTAGAAACTCGACATTCTTAATATTTTCAGGAAAACTCATCTTTTCAGTGTCAGTTGTAGTTACGCCAATAATTCCAAATCTAATTCCCATTTTTTCTAAAATCAGATAAGGTTGGACATAATCTACCAGTTCGTCTGTTCCTTTTTTTACGATATTACATGATAAAATCGGGAATTCTGCATCATTATAAGTTTCGATTAGAGTATCTTCCCCAATATCAAATTCATGATTTCCGACAACACTCAAGTCATATCCGATCATATTCATATAAGTGATGACAGCTTTTCCTTTGGATATGGTACCAACCGGATGTCCCTGAAAAAAATCTCCGGCATCAACCAGGAGATTGTCCCGATTTTTTCCATTGCTTATTTTCCTGATCCCTTTTATATAAGTTGCTGCAGAACCTCCTCCGCCCAGCATAGGAGGAAAATTAGGATTCATAAAAGTTGCTGGATACCTATCGATTCCACCATGGATATCATTAGTGAACATGATATCGAGAAGAAGATCTTCAGAAATCAGAAAATTAACAGATAACATCAGTAATGAAATGAAGATAACTAAATTTCGCATTTTAACTTTCCTTCAAATTAATTGTACAATATATTTCAACTCGTACTTCTTTTTTTCTCTTTGTTCCTCTATCTCGAGTCGTTCACAAGTCGAACATATTTACCATTTAAAAGTCAAAGAAGTCTGTAATTTCAAGAATGATTCCGTAACTTTATCCGGATTTTCCCAACCTCTATTTGATATATTTACATATTGATAATTTACCCAGAGTTCTTCATGATCATAAACTTCATCCGGGAAAAGATCCAGAGTTTCATATTGTCTTTTTGAAAATTCTACGGAAACATCGCAGACAAGATTCTTATATAACTTGAAACCGGAACCGACAGTATAAGCAGGAATATTGAGTTTTTGTGCATACATCGATCCGGAATCATCGATTATTTGATATTCGGTTTGATAGCTGAATCCTAAACGAAAAGGAATTCCATTTTCTAATTGATGTTCCACCCCAAAATAAAAATTCAACTCATTTTCATACAAAGAAAAAATATCAGTCCATTTAACGAATTCCACATCTCCATTAAAGTAAGTCCTCATAATATTTCTCGGTTCATAGGAAAAACCGAAGCGAATTCTGGAAGGAGTTGTAAAATCAGCATAAGTTAAACTATCTGAGATAAAAGGAATATCTAATGAATCTAATTTTGTTGTATAAAGATAGATTACATCATCAACATCAATTCCATTTATATTCCCTGTTACATCGAATGTCTGTTTTGGTTCATAACTCAATCCCAGACCGAATCTCCGATTGACTTTCATCCTGCTGCCGATCTTAAAACCGATTTTTTCAAATTCTCTTTCCATTGAACTTAACGAATCCTGCAAAACACCTTCTCCCATTACATCATTCGCATAATCACTCCAGACAATTCTTCTGCTGGAATTATTATCACCTTTCATTTGAGAAATTTCTATACCGAGAGATAAGAAATTTTTATATGTAAAAGCTGTTGAGAAACTGATCTTATTGATAACTCCTTCACCTTCGATAAAATTCTTGGCAATTATAGGAGGATAACCATCATCATTGGAATTAGCATTATTCCTGACTTCCTCGATATAATTGTTCTCAAAATTCAAATAAGGTTTATACATCAAGGCAGCAGATAATCCAAAATCCTTAAAATCTTTTTTGTAATACATTCCCAGAGCATATTGCTCAAAAAAATTCACATTGGTGACATAAGTTGCATCATCGACATACGCATCAAAGGAATTATACATCGGTAAAGCCCGATCATCATCGTTTTTTATAAAACCGAGAGCCAATTGAGTGCCAAATCCTTCCGTTAGAAAGCCGATATTTGCCGGATTTACATTGCTGTCAAAAAGCCTGATCCCTCCGGAAACTGATGCTCCTCCCATGGCAGCAATTCGACTATCGATATTGCTCACATAATTCCCTGAGTAGCTGTCCAGAAGCGAAAAGGAAAAAAGTCCGTTTATTATAAAAAGCGTTAAGAAGATCATTAATAATCTCTTCATTTATCCTCCAAAACTTTATTATTTAACTCATCCTGACCCTTTCTTGAAAAAGAGGGAAAAAAAGGAAATTAAGATTATATTTTGTTGCTAACATTTTATAAAAAAGTTCTACTTTTATTCTTTGTAGAGTTACTAACAAGATAGTCGCTGAGATTTTTCAATAAATGTTTATGCCGTTTTATTGAGATTTCACCAATAGAACCTAATATGCGTTTACGGGATAACACCGCAAGAAAACCAAGCCTGATCAAAGATTTTTTAAGTAAACCACTTGATTTAAAATCTTTATCTGCAGGAGAAATGATCTCGTCAAAATCTTTGACATGTTGATGTAATTGGGTGCTTATACCACAAACAAGGAAATCACCATAAGATGGCATCTCCCTGAGAATAATTGCAGGTCTTTCTTTGAGTTTTCCATCAGCTTGTTGTATTGGTGTAAGAACCACATCACCTTGCTTCATAGTCTGGATTTACCTCTTTAATTAAATCTAATGAATATTCAGGCTCATTTTCTCCATAAGCATCTTCCAGTCTTTGACCTGATAAAAATAACCAATTTTTATGTTCGTTATCAATATCTTGTGTTACTATAGTTGGCAGAATGGTTACAATTAGTTTAGTATCCATTTTTAAATTAAATGGTTCATCTAAACAAATTCGCTTACCATCAAAATGAGCGGGTAAAGCAATAATAGACACGATAAACCTCCAATTATTTTCTTTTTAAAACTTCCAATCAAGTTGCGCCCTGATCGATGTTTCGGAAGTTTTAACATTCTGATAATAATACTGTCCTGTTTCAGGAATATCATTGTATTCTCTAAATTCAAGTTCGCGTGACATCTGCTTTTTATACTTGTATTTGATAGAGAAGAAAAGATTATTGGCAATTCGGCTATGAATAGTAAGCCAATACTTATATCCTCTGTCATCATGATTAAAATCGAGATTTACATCTTCAAAATCCCAGAAACTGATACCGAGTCCTTTCCAGACAGCAAAGGAACCGATAATTTTCAGATTCTTATTAAGATTATGAGTATAATCTGCAAAGATATAATCCCCGTGAGTAAGAACATTCCCGGCTTGAGCCATATCATCTCCGCTGGCATCTCCCGGATCGGAAATGGAAAGATAAGGTGGCTGAACGACTCTTCCGTGAATATAACCAAGCATAAATCTATCCCGATTAGAGAGATATGAAGACAAAGTAATTTCAGCTTCTTGTGAAAGCGATTTTCCTCTATCCAGGTCATCTTCGTTTCTTTTCTGCTGCTGTTTGAAACGCAATCTGAATCTCTGCTGGTAGATGGGACGGAAATCTAGTTTTCCTTCAAAACGGTAACTCTTACGAGCATCGGATTTTCTTTCCCAGACATCGAGATAAAGTCTCGACAAAGTCATCCAGGTATTAAACCTGTAACGTGTCTCCAAATAAACACCTCTTTCAGCAGAAGGTTGAGCCGAATTCAGATACATCTCGGTAAGAAGAGTATTTCTGAAAAGATAAGATTTTTCAAAAATCGTATCGTCAAAGCGCCAACTTTCAGCAAATGCTCTCATATAAGGATTATCAAATTCCAGATCATAATCGCGGTAAAGAGAAAGTATATAGAAATCATTGAACAAAGTGTAAGCACTCAAGATCAATGCCTTCGGATCATCACCGATCTTGAATTCATTTCCGGTCAAAGACATTTCCGCATACTCACCCTGGAAAGATGTATTATTCAAAGTAGTCTGCCACTCTAAACCAAGAACACGACGATAATTTCGATCATATCCATATTTTGTGGAATCGGAATATGTCGAATAGAGAGAGGAAATCTCATTATCGGTTGATTTCCATTTATTGAAATCATAACTATCATCGATCAGAAGATCCTTGAGATCATCTCCATCAGGAACAATGAAATCACGGTCATAAACTGCTTCGATCCCTGTAAAACCAAGATGCGTGCCAATAAAAGGAGAATACTCAAAATGCGCACCGAGCAGTTTTTCTTCAACAGCATCTCTTCTGGGTGCAATTGTATTTACATTGAAATAATCTTCTGCAGAAGCAAGTTCATCATCAGTAAATCTTCTGGTCATGGTGAGATAAGAAAAAGCATCATCTTGATCATCTATTTTACCATCCGGAATTGGAATCAATAGGGAGTCAGCATCATAAACATAATCTCCGTTTTCGTCTTTGAGAAAATCTCCTTTATTATCATAAATTATCGCATCTTTTTTATCAATCGAGAAAAAGACGGCAGCATTCAATTCCTTTCTCTGCCAATCGAGAGCCAATCCTTTCAAAGAATATTGCTGGGTTCGCGAGACATCACCGATAATTCCTTTGATCCTTTTGTTAAAACCATATCCTGTTTTGCGGGGACTGTAATAATCAGTATTTTCCATAACCAGACCTTCCCCGTATGTTGCCCTGAAATTTCCTCCGTAAAGTTTTATATAATTCCTGCCGGCAAGATCGAATTCTTTTTCATATCCAAGATAGAATTTCGCATCATTAAAAAATTCTTTGGAATCAGCATTGAGGAAACTTTGCTCACCTTTATTGGAATTATACATCAAACCAGCTTTCCATTCATTCTGATAACGAATCCTGATCTTGTTCATCACAGCAGCAGAAATATCATCCATCCGGAAAAAACCCCAATATGAACTGGTTTTTTCGGTCGATCCGCGCATCGGTTCTTTATACATTTCGATAGCATCACTTTCATAAGGTTCGGTATTGAATTTCAATTGGTAATCGAAGAAAAGTCTATTTTGAGTGGGTTTTTCTTTGTAATATACATAATTTCGGAGATTCGTATAACTGTAGTGAGTAACACCTGGAGTCTGCCGAAGATCACGAGCATTGGCAAGTGTATCTCCATAAGCTCTTCTTCTCAGAATTGCAGCTGCATCCTGAGCATTAACATTCGGCATATTCTGAATTTCCGTAAAAGATAGTTTGTTGATATTACGAGGAGTTATCAGATAATCTTCCCACACATCGGACATTCCTTCCTGCAGACCTTCATTACTTCCAAGCCTTTGAATCAAATAATAGATTTCCTCTCTTCTCTGAGCAGCGTCATCTTTATCATCATAGTGAGAAACAGAAACGAATGGTTTCAATTTATTTAAGGTTTTTTGATCGATGGAAGAAATTTTTCTTAAATCGTAAATGCTCTGGAAAAATTGTTGATAAAAACGGAAATCATAAATATCATCAGCTTGTTTTTCTGTAATCGGTAATGTTTTCAGTTCATCTAAACTTGCAGTATTAAGATCGACTAATTTTTTTTTTACTTTTGGAGAAGATTCAACTAATTCATCTTCTTCTTTCTCTATTTTTTCCTCTAAAATAGTTTTTAATGTATCATCCTTTGTAATTATTTTTTCTGTTATTTCGTGCTTTTCCTCAACAATTATTTTTGTAGAATCAATTTCTGTTATTTTTGGTTCTTCTATTAATTCCTCAGGAGTTAATTGCGGTGATTTAACATGCAGATAAAATTTTTGAGAAACAAGACATTTATCTTTTAAAAATCCCCTGATATCGAGTTCATATACTCCCTTTTTTCCCGGTTCGAACTCAATTTTTGGTCTAATTCCTTTATTAAATATGTTTTCACTTTTTATATACAATAAAACATTATCGATACCGGAACTGCCAGAACCTTCAAATATGTAATGTTTATCTTTTTCTATTTCAATATTAAGAGAGTCGTAATCAATATAATTTCCATTCTTTTTTCGATAAACATTCTCTTTAGCAAACAGAGAATTAAAAAAGACAAGAACTAATAATATAAGAATTAATTTCCTCATAAAATTTCCTCAATATTACTCTTATTAAACATAAAACTAAATATTAATTTTACTCGAGCAAACAAAAAAAACAGTTGAATGTTGTAAAGAATTTTGTCCTTAAAATCTTTAATCCTTTGACTGCTTACGGTTTGAAAGGTTTTTTTCAGAAAATTATATTTGAAAAATTAAATTTATGGGAATAGTAATGAAAAATCATTTGACATTCAATCTTGTCTAAAAATTCTTTGCTTGAATTTATTGGAGGTTATATGTCTGAAAATATGTCGATCGAGAAAAAAGGTAAATTCTCTTTAATAGAATTATTGATGATCATAATGTTGGTGGGGATTGTTTTTACTTTGATAATTCCATTGCGGACAGATAAACAGAATCATGAAAAAATTAAAGAAGCAATAAAAAATATTCAGATCCTTGCCCGGGCTGATGTTGCTTTCAAAAACGATCCTGAAAACGGATATTATGCTTTTGATGTGAGTATGCTCAATGTTGAAAATAAAATGGAAAAACAGGGAACCGATTTTTTCTTTGATTATTCTTTGACTGACAGCACGGTTGTCGCGACCACAAATGAAAATTTCGGGAAAAAAGGAGCATCGATTTATTATTATCTTCCGCAAGGTCCGTGGGGTGTTGGAGATGATAAAATTTCCAAAAGTATAATCGATCCGAACTGGCTTCCTTAAAATCTTTTTAAATGTTTTGTGAATTTAACCTTCAATGTGGGAATTCCATTTTGAAGGTTTTTTTGTTCAAATAAAATTATGAATCTTTTCTCCTGTTTACTTTCTCCTGTTTCTTTCCTTCCTTTATTCGGACTATATGCTGAAACCCATTATCAAATCAAATTATTAAAACCGAGATACTATCAGAAACAACCGGAAATCATTGCTGATGTTCCGATCAGAACAAGTAAGAAGAATAATTCGGAACTTCCAGTTTTAATCATAATTAAGGATAGTCACCTTTTCCCTGTTTTATTAGAAAAAGTAGAGATAAAAATTATTGGAAGAAATCGGAAAATAAAGGTTATCAAGCAGATCAACAAATATTTATCCCAAAACTATTATTCAAAAAT
>DRTC01000208.1 GCA_011372345.1 Candidatus Cloacimonadota bacterium | reverse complement strand
ATTTTGGAATGCAAGGATCACCCGGGATCAGATCATCTTTCAATCTGCCAGGTAGATGACGGCAAGGAAACGGTTCAGGTTATCTGCGGAGCACCAAATTGCGCAACAGATCAAAAAATTGCTTTTGCACCGGTTGGAACACAAATTGGTGATTTCAAAATTAAGAAAGCTAAGCTGCGAGGTGAAGTTTCTTTTGGCATGATCTGCTCGGAACAGGAACTGGGAATATCAGAAAATCACGATGGAATTATGATTTTGCCGGATTCAGCACCCATTGGTGAAACATTAGCATCTTTTCTAAAAATGGAAGATACGATTTTTGATGTAGAGATCACTCCCAATCGTCCTGATCTACTTGGAATGATCGGTGTTGCAAAAGATCTTTCGGCCTTATTACATCTTCCCATTAAACTTCCAGAAGTTAAAATAATGGAAAGCGATGAACCGATCGAAGATAGTTTGAAACTGCAAAATCTTGCTCCAGATCTTTGTACACGATATACAGCCAGAATGATCAAGGGTGTTACAATTAAAGAATCACCGAATTGGCTCAAAGAAAGACTTGTTTCAGTTGGATTAAGGCCAATTAACAATATAGTTGATGTAACCAATTTTGTAATGATGGAATATGGGCATCCGCTTCATGCGTTTGATTACCATCTTCTTGAAAATAAAGAAATTATAGTTCGAAAGGCAAAGGGTGGAGAAAAATTTCCTGCTCTTGACGAAGAAACTTATACATTAAATGATTTTGATCTGGTTATTGCCGATTCTAACAAACCAGTTGCTTTAGCTGGAATTATCGGTGGAGAAAATTCTCACATTACAGATACTACCAGAGATATTGTTCTGGAAGCTGCAAATTTCCTTTATTCATCGATTCGAAAATCTGCTGGAAGATTAAATATTTCTACAGATTCCTCATATCGTTTTGAAAGAGATATTTCTGATGAAACAGCTGAAATAGTAAGTCAAAGAGCTGCTGCACTGATCTTGAAAGTTGCCGGTGGAAAACTTCTGAATGGAAAACTTGATTCTTTCCCAAATCCTAAAGGTGAGGTAATTGTTGGAGTTCGGCCTTCCAGAGTTAAAAAACTTTTAACAATAGATGTAACTAATCAGAAACTGATCAATTATCTGGAAGCTCTTGGTCTTAAATTGAATTCTGAAGAAGATGATTTATTGCAGTTTATCATTCCAGCTTATCGCAAAGATCTTAGCCGAGAAATTGATTTAATCGAAGAGATAATTCGTCTGCATGGCTATAACAATGTTGATACCCTCTTAAAAACACAAAGCGTTATGAACCGAGAAGTATTTTATGCTCGCAGAAAGATCGCTGATATTTTAACAGCGAATGGTTTTTCTGAGGTTCTCAACTGGAATTTTGGTGATCCTGAAGATTTGGATAAACTTAATATTTCAGTAAATGATGAGAGAAGAAATTTTGCAGAACTGATCAATCCTCTGGGAAGCAGATTCTCGATAATGAGACCAATTTTGCTTCCGCAAATTCTTAAAAATGCTTTGCATAATCTAAATCATGGTCAGAAAAATCTTAAGTTATTCGAAATGGCAAAAACATTCACGAGAACAGATCAGAAGCTGGCTTCAGAGAGATTGCATGTTAGTGGTATTTTAACTGGAGCACTCAATTCGGTTTATTGGAAAGAGAAGTCTGCAAATATTAATTTTTTTGATGTAAAAGGAATCATGGAAGAAATTCTGGAAGAACTTAGAATTTCTAAAGCGAAGTTTACTGAAAGCGATGAATCTTTCTACCAGCCTGGACAGGCAGCAGATGTTTTATGGAAGAAGATTAAGCTGGGAAGTTTTGGAAAGCTTGATACAAAAATTGCTGCTGAAT
>DRTC01000207.1 GCA_011372345.1 Candidatus Cloacimonadota bacterium | reverse complement strand
CGTTAATTCTCTTGCTTTACGCGCTGCTTCCCGTGAACGAGCACCTAGAATTGCTTTCATAGCAATATGCTTGGCTTCCGTAGGATGTTCCTCAAAATATTCCATTAATTTTTCATAAACAATGGAATTGACAATACCTTCGATCTCAGAATTCTGCAATTTAGTTTTAGTTTGTCCTTCAAATTGCGGATCTTTTAATTTCACACTGATTATGGCTGCAATTCCTTCCCTGATATCACTTCCACCGGGAGTTACTTTTTCGTTTTTCAGAAGATTCGTACTTCTTATATAAGCATTTACAGCACGCGTCAGGGCAGATTTGAATCCACTTAAATGAGTTCCGCCTTCGATCGTATTGATGTTATTGGCAAAACTATAGATCAATTCCTGAAATCCTTCATTATACTGGATCGAAACCTCGAATTCCGTGCCGTTTCTTTGACCGGAAATATAAACCGGTTCTCCAAAAAGAACTTTCTTGTTCTCATTGATAAATTCGACAAACGATACAATCCCGCCATCATATTTGAATTCATGGACTTTTTCGTTTCTTTCATCTTTTAGAACGATGCGAATTCCTTTATTTAGAAATGCCAGTTCCCGCAAACGAACGGAAAGGTAGTCATAACTGAAATCGATCGTTTCGAAAATATCAGGATCAGGTTTGAAAATAACTTTTGTTCCGGTTTTATCTGACAATCCGACAATTTCCAACTCTTTTTGAGGAATACCTTTGGCGTAAGATTGATGATAGATCTTACCATTTTTATAGATTTCAACTTCGAGTTCTTCGGACAAGGCATTAACAACAGAAACTCCGACTCCATGCAAACCTCCGGAAACTTTGTAGGATTTATCATCAAATTTTCCCCCTGCATGAAGAACTGTCATCACGACCTGAACTGCCGGCACTTTTTCGGTTTTATGGATCTCGACCGGAATTCCCCTACCGTTATCTTCAACCGAGACTTTTCCATCTTGAGTAATGATCACGATGATCTCATCACAATATCCGCCTAAAGCCTCATCAATACTATTATCGACGACCTCGTAAACAAGATGATGAAGACCTCGTTCACCGATTCCGCCGATATACATGGTCGGTCGTTTGCGAACAGCTTCCAGACCTTTCAGGACTTTGATATTACTTGCTGTATATTTTGAATCAGACATAAAAATTCCTCTTCTTTTTTTAAGTAATTTAATGTTCAAAAAACCTTAAATTATCTGTGCCAAATAATAATCAAGGCTGATATGTGTCAACTATTTTATTTGCTTGATGTTAGATAGTTTTATCAGAATTTTTATGATTTCGAGGTTAGGTTTGTAACTTCTTATTATTCAGATAGTTATAAATGGATTCGAGATTATATTTTAGTGATGATGGATTTTTTTGTTAGAAATATTAGATAAAAGTTGATTATTACTGTAAATTTATTGTTTTTTTAAAATTCAGAAATATGGATTTTACCAATTTCTATTTTTGCATAAAATTTGTTTAACTGGACTCAACATTCATTGATCGTAAAAGCAGGTTTTGAGTTCTCAAGTTCCCGCAAGCTGAACATTCGATTAACTCAAGTTTCGTAGCAAAATAGTAAACCGTTAAAACGGTTATGTTCATAATTATCTGTAGTTTTGTTCACCCTGATAAATCGGGGTGTTAATCTGAATGAGGAAACAAATTTCGATGAAAGTCGATCAGAGTAGCACCACAATTGTTTACTCCGGTTTTGACGGACATTGTGGTGATAAAAAGTTTAAAAAGATTATCCGTAACCATTTCAATGGTTTTTATTTGTTTAGTAATAATGTTTTTTTATAACTGCTTAACTTGAATCAATTAAAATGAAAATACTTTTTCAACAAAAATATTTTTTCCGAAAAATAAGAGTTTATTAAACCATTAAAATTAACAAGCCAGCATCCTGTTTTACTTTCCTGCATCATCCAATAAATTCTTATATTTATCGTGTTTAGGAGAAACTTCAGGTAATTTTCCCAAACTAATGATCACATCGATCTTTGATTTTCGGGCAATAAGTTCATCTGCCATCGGTTGGGAAAATATCACTTTATCTTTCTTTACATAATCGGAATAACGAAAGATTTTCTTACCGAGGAAAAGCCCGGCATTTTCTAATTTCATTTTTGCTTCCATTACTCCCAGATTATCCAGGTAAGGAATTCTGACCATTTCAGGACCTTTGCTGACTACAACTTTTATTGTCCTGAATTTCTTGGTCATAATACCATGATGAGGTTCCTGCGAAATAATTCTTCCCTTTTCCAAGTCATTATTATGGATTGATTCACTTTGCTGAACATACAGTTTAAGGTCTTTACAGTTTTTACGGGCAACTTCAAAATCCATCGCGACAATATTCGGAACTTTAACTTCATTTCCATGACCCACAACTAATTTCATGAACATATTTACAGCAAAAAAACCAATTATAAAAGCGATCAATAGGATCGATAATGCAATCAAATATGGATTGATCTTTTTCATTATTTACTCCAATATGGTAAAACAAACAATCCCGTTTGTTTCTGTCCACAAGCAAGACTGTCTCAAGCTTTTGACTGATTGCTTGTGAACATTCAGCCAGATATTTTTCAAAACTTGAATGAAAACTATGAAATTCTTTTTAATTTTGCAGCAAATGCTCCGTCAATATTATTTTCATAAGGTAAAGTTTTAAGAAATCCTTTTTTGACAAATTTATCAGGAATCGTTCCGGATGCAGGGATTTTTTTGAAATTCTTATTTTTTTTCAGAAATTTGGAAATTTGCCTTTCATTTTCTTCTTCATTCAAAGTGCAGGTGCTGTAAACCATGAATCCATCTTTTTTAACAAAAGCAGAACCTGTCTTAAGAGCATTTTCCTGCAGTTTCAATAGTTTCGGCAAGTCTTGATTCAGTTGCCAGCGAAGTTCCGCCTTTTTTTGAAAAACTCCCCAACCTGTGCAGGGAACATCGAGCAGAACTTTATCGAAAGCAGGAGCAACAGGTCCATATTTGAAAGAATCTTTGGTAATGATCTGCATATTTTTAATTTGAAGCCTTTCCACTGCCTGTTTAATTTTTTTTATTTTTTGAGGAAATTTATCAACAGCAATTATTTCGCCGGTATTTTCCATCATTTCGGCAATATATGTAGCTTTCCCACCTGGACCGGCAAACAGGTCGAGAATCGATTCATCAGGAGCAGGATCGAGCAACTCGACAACGAGAGCGGAAGACGAATCCTGGATCGAATAATATCCTTCTGAAAAGGCAATATTATTTAATACTTCACTTGTCTGTTTGGAAATTAAAATATTATCCGAGACCTTGCTTTCCCGAACATCGATTTCTCTTCTCCGAAAATACTCGAGCAAGCGGGATTTATCAGTTGCCATTTTATTGATCCTGATATGAAGTTCAGGAATTTTATTAAAATATCTGCATAATTTTTCAGTATCGGAAACACTCCAATACTCCAGCCATTTATAAACTAATTCTTTGGGGAAAGAATATTGCAAAGCTAATCTATCGAGATCATTTTCCGGATATTTTATTTCTTTTGATCTTAAATATGCTCGCAGAACGGCATTGATGAAATTGGCGATATTCTCTCCATAAAGTTTTTTTGCGAGAGTTACTGATTCATTAACAGCTGCATATTCCGGGATAAAATCACAATAAAGGAGTTGGTATAAAGACAGATAAAGCAAAATTTTTATTTTTATGCTGGTGGAAGAATATTTGTCTTCTTCAGTATAAATAGAAGCGATATAATCAAGATTACCTTTCATCTTGAGGACACCTTTAACAAGCATATAAAGCAGACCAGCATCCGGTTGAGAATTTTCGATTTTCTTTGAAGTTTTGGAAAGAAGTTTATCCGAAAAAATGTTTTTGGTCAGGACTTTTAAAATGATTTTGTAGGCTTCATGCCTGATATTCATCATATATTTCTCTGATATAATGATTTTATAGTGGCTTTGATAACCTCTTCAGCGCTTTGATAATCGTTATCTTTTATCAATCTGGCAATTGTTTTTTTCACATCTAAAGGTTTATATCCGAGTGTTATCAGGGCGGATTCTGCTTCGTGTATTATATCCGGTTTTCCGGTTTCGGATGAAAGAATATCTTCGATCCCGATCTTACCGACTTTATCTTTTAATTCGATGATCAATCGTTCTGCTGATTTTTTTCCTAAACCAGGTACAGTTGAGATCAAACTAACATTTCCGGTTTGAACTGCCTGGATCAAATCCTGAACTGAAAGTCCGGAAAGAATCGATAATGCGGTTTTGGGACCGATCTTCGAGATGGAGATAAGTTGTCGAAAAAGCTCTTTCTCTTCCACAGAAAAAAAACCAAATAATCGGATTCCATCATTTTCGGTCATAGAAAAATGTATCTGGAATTCAATTTCTTTACCGATCTCGGGTAATTTATCGAAAGTACTTAATGGAATGTTCACTTCATAACCGACACCATGGCAGTCAATTACAGCGAAGGTTGGATTTTTCTTTGCCAAAATTCCTTTTAAATAAGCAAACATTACCTGCTCCTGAATCTTTCTTTATTAAATTGACACAAAGCTATTGCCAGAGCATCCATCGCGTCTTCAGATCGGTTTTCCAAATTCAAATTCAAGATCTTCTGGACCATATATTGAACCTGCTCTTTAGAAGCATTTCCATTACCCACAACAGATCTTTTTATTTCTCGCGGTGAGTATTCCAAAACTTTGATATTTTGTTCAGCCAGAGCTAAAAGGATTACACCCCGTACATGTCCCAGAATAAAAGCAGATTTGATATTTTTCCCATAAAATATGGATTCGACAGCAGCAATGTCAGGTTTGTATTTTGCAATTATTTGTTTGATCTCCGTGTAAACTACAGTTAATTTTTCAGGGAAAGTAAAACTTTGTTTGATTTTGATGACATCGCATCCAGCAGCAAGTATCCTGTTTTTCTGAACCTCGATAATGCCATAACCGCAATATTTACTTCCCGGATCAACTCCAATAATGATCAATTTATAAACAACCTCTCCATAGTTTCATCGGAAATTTCAAAATTCGCATACACTTTCTGGACATCATCCAGATCTTCAAGATTATCAATAAGTTTGAGCAATTTATCTGCAAAATCATCAGCCTTGATCGTATTTTTTGGAATCCTGGTCAGTTCGGCTTTCTCAATTTTATAACCTGCTTCTTCCAGGTTTTGCATGACTTGATGAAGTTCAGAATAAGGAGTTATTACCTGGAAAAAATCACCTTCCAGCGTGATGTCATCTGCTCCGGCATCGAGACCAGCCATCATGATCTCATCTTCGTTCAGATCGTTTTTGGGAATTTCGATCAAACCTTTCTGTTCAAAGATCCAGGAAACAGAACCGTTTTCTGCGAGAGTTCCTCCATATTTGGAAAAAGCATGCCTGACTTCCGAAACCGTACGCTGCTTATTATCAGTCAAGGTCTCAACCAAAATAGCAACACCATTGTGTCCGTAGCCTTCGTAAGTGAAATTTTCATAATTAACACCTTCGATCTCACCGGTTCCTCGTTTGATCGCTCTTTCGATGTTATTGTTCGGCATATTTGCTCCGCGAGCAGTGGAAACTGCAACCCTTAAACGAGGATTACTGTCAACATCTCCTCCGCCTTCACGAGCAGCCACGATTATTTCCTTGATCAATTTCGTAAAGAGCTTGCCTCTTTTGGCATCAGTTGCTCCTTTTTTATGTTTGATAGAAGCCCATTTACTATGACCGGACATTTTTCCCTCCGAGAAATTATGTATAAAAGGTTTAATCGTTTATTTCAAATAAGTTTTGGGAATATAAGGAGTTTCTGGATTTACAATTAGTTCCTGTTTTTTCGGATCGATAATTACATCCATATCTTCCATTGGGATAGAACCGAGTAAAATCGTAGAATCAGCAGGTAAAACCATAGCATCTACATTTGCTCTTCTATTCTTAAAATGGATTTCTACAGGACCCACAACATCTAATTTGTGTCTTGTTCCATCTGCAAGTTCAGCAACTTTTTCATCAACTTTGACCAAACCCAACTGACTCTTCACATTTTCATTGATCGCTAACATGTAAGCACCGGAATCAACCAATGATTTTACTTTTAGTTCCCGAATATCCTTTTTTTCGAGTTTTCCAACATTATGTAAGGCAACATCTAAACCGTTTCTTAAAGTTATTTCTGCGTAAACTAAACCCATCTTGACCTCCTGCAATTACTCTAAACTTTTCAAGTTTCATCACATACGCATAAAATTAAACAGGTTATTTCAGAGTGAAAACTTGAATTAAGTTTGCTTTGTCTGACTTGACTCAAGTTTTATAATCCATTGAGACATGTCAATTTAACTCATCCTGCAAGTGCCGGATAAGTCAAGTTTCCATTTTGTCTGGAAATTAAATTTTAGGAAAGAACATCAAATAACTTTCCGAATCTTACTATTGAGAATATCTTTGGAAGAAGCTTCGGAAAGATAAGCTTCATTCGTCTTTTTTATTAGCTTCAGCAATGACTTTAGAAGCTATGTCACCTGGGACTTTTTCAAAATGTGAAAATTTCTGAGTAAATTTTCCACGACCTTGAGTTAGAGATTTAAGAGCGGGATAATATCCGAATAATTCAGCAAGCGGAATATGAGCGTTTAAAATCTGTTTCTTTCCCTTTTGTTCCATTCCTAATATCTTCCCTCTACGCGTTGAAATATCTCCCATGACATCACCCATATATTCATTCGGGATAATTATCTGGGCTTCATAAACAGGTTCCAGGAGAATCGGTTTGGCAATCTCAAAAGCTTTTTTCAGGGCATTCCAGGAAGCTATTTTAAACGCCATTTCAGATGAATCGACATCGTGATAACTTCCGTAATAACAATCAACACTGATATCGACAATCGGATTTCCTGAAACAATACCTTTACCCATGATTTCTACAAGACCTTTTTCAATTGCCGGAATATATTTGCTTGGAATCGTTCCACCAACGATCGAATTTATGAATTCAAAACCTTCTCCCCTTTGTTTGGGGGCAACCCGGAAATAAACTTCTCCATACTGTCCTCTTCCACCGGATTGTTTTTTGTGTTTATAACTGATATCGGCTTTACCGGTAATTGTTTCTTTATAAGGAACTGAAGGTAAAGATAATTCCGCATCGATCTTATAACGGGATTTTAGTTTTTTGTTTAAAAAACTAATTTGCTGATCACCGATTCCGGCAAGAACATTCTCATTCGTTTCCGCATTCATTTCCAGAGTAATGGTCGGATCTTCATCTAACAGCTTGGTTAGAGCTGAACCGATCTTGTCTTCATCATGCTGGTTTACGGCTTTGATCGCCTGCCAGAAAACAGGAGTCGGAAGAGCGACTTTCTTTAACCTGATTTTTGATCCGATTTTGACCAGTGAATTAAAACTACGAGCAACTTTAATTTTTACCAAGCCCCCAATATCACCTGCGCTCAGTTCATCTGTTTCAGTTCTTCCTTTTCCTACAACATAATACATCGAACCGATTCTGTCCTTGCTATCTTTTTCCGGAACAAAAACTTCCATTCCGCTTTTCAGATTTCCTGAAAAAACTCTCACATAAGCAATATCACCCACATTCGGATCAGTAAACGATTTGAATACATAAGCACAAAGATCACCATTTATTGAAGTTGTAATTGTTTTTTCTTCTCCTTTTTCTTCGACTGTTATTTTATTCTTATCAGCAGGAGACGGTAAATAATCAGAGATCGCATTCATAATATCATTTACTGCGATATTAGAGGTTGCGGAACAGGCAAAAACAGGGATGAGGGTTCCAGCAGTTATCGCAGATTTAATCCCTGAGGAAAGTTCTTCGTCTGAAAGTTTACCAACTTCAAAATATTTTTCCAGAAGGTCGTCATCGCTTTCAGCAACTGCTTCCATCAAGGCTAATCGACTTTCCTCGACCTGATCAGCCATATTTGCAGGAATATCCGCTACCTTATCTTTGATAAATGCTTTTCCTTTTACGATGTCAACGATTCCTTCAAACCTGTGTTCAGAACCGATTGGCAGAAAGATAGGAATAGGATTCAGATCGGTATTTTCTTTGATCAGTTCGATAGTTTTATTAAAATCAGCACCTTCATTATCCATCCTGTTGACGATGATCCCTTTTGCTGCCGGAGAATTTGCCAGCAACTCCAGGGATTGCTCCAGACTGACTTCATATCCGCCATGAGCATTTGCTACAAAAAGAAGCGTTTCCGCTGCGAGTGAAGATGAAATCTGTTCTCCGGCAAAATCTGCATTACCCGGAGCATCAAGGATATTTATTTTATTATTTTTCCATTCAAAATAAGCAACACCCAAGGACATGGACATCCCTTTTTCGATCTCTTCCGCATTAAAATCCATGACCGTGTTTCCATCTTCAATTTTTCCAACTCTACTTGTTGCTTTCGCATTATAAAGCATCTGCTCGATCAGACTCGTTTTTCCGGCACCGCTCGCACCCACAAGAGCAACATTTCTGATATCTTTCCAATCATATTTTTTCATTTTTCCCCCGTTCTTTATATATAAAACATTTATTTTTTTTACTGGTTTAATTCCAGATTATGTAAAAAATTTAAAGGGTAATTTCTTGTCAATAATCTACTTTAAAATTGTGAATTCCCTGATTTTCTTTTTGGTTTTATTAATGTTTGGCAGCTGCCACGCTCTTCTTGCTTATCTTCTTGCTTGGCTGTGGAGCTGTTTGTTAGGCACTGATTCATTTTAATAACAAACATT
>DRTC01000206.1 GCA_011372345.1 Candidatus Cloacimonadota bacterium | reverse complement strand
CCTCTATCTTCTTATTAACCACCAACTTAAGTTGGTGGTTAATGAAACAGGAAAAAAAATTAACCGTTTTAACGGTTTCTAATTTTATTGAATTTGATCTTTTTAGAGTGGACTCATTAATTAAATTTTAATTTAATTTGACAGGTCTGAATGATAAATTTTTAGTAAACTCAATATTTAGGAGGTAACCATGAAACAAACAACATTTATTTTATTAATGTTCGTGACATTACTCTTATCCGCAGACTGGGCAATAGTCGAAACTTTCCAGATCCCGGAAGGAGCATCAGGACTCGCTTATGACGGAACTTATCTTTACTGCGGAATTTACGGAGCGAACGGAGACGAATTCTATCAAATAGATCCGGGTGATGGAAATTATCAGCTTCTATTTACAAATGCAACGATCGGAGATTGCTTCGGCATGACTTATGACGGAAATCATCTCTGGGTAACGGATCATCCCGGTTCTTCCTCTGATCCGGCAATCGCTTACGAACTTGATCTGAGCGGAAACATCATTTCGCAATTCGATCTTCCCGATCATTATATGTCCGGCATTGCTTATGATAACGGGAATTTCTGGGTGGCAACTTATTACGATCCGGATGGACACATCTACAAACTCGATGATCAGGGAAATATTCTGCAGGAATTTGCTGCTCCTGATAATCAACCCTGGGATTTGTGTTTAGAAAACGAGAATCTCTGGATGGCAGATTATTGGGGAGACACTCTTTACAAAATTAATCCTGAAGATGGCTCGCTATTAGAAAGCAATGCTTCGGAAGGAACAGATCCTGCAGGCATCGTTTTTGACGGAAATTATCTCTGGTATTGTGATAATGGCAGCGGAGGATTCGATTATCTTTATAAAGTTGATCTGGGAGGAGCAGGAACTCCGCAAATTTCTCTCGGATTTGATGAATATGATTTTGGAGAAGTGATTGTCGGAGAGCAGTCAACAACCGATCTTTCCGTTACAAATACCGGAACTGCAAATCTGGAAATTGTATCAATCGAATTTACCGCTTCTCAATACACGACTATTTTTCAGCCACCTTTGATCATATTACCTGATGAAACAACTTATCTATCCATTATTTTTGAACCTGATTCTTTTGGAGAATTTCCGGCAACAATGACGATTTCATCAAATGATCCGGTAAATCCGGAGGAAGAAATTTCCCTGAATGGTTTTGGTATTCTTCAGGAACCTGAAATAGATATCTTTCCAATTTCTTTAAATTTCGGAAATATTAGAGTAGGAGCATTTTCCGGTGAATTTATAGAAATTTCCAATCAAGGTGAAGCGGATTTGATCATTGATAATATTGAATTTTCCAATCCTCAATTCCTGCTCGAAAATACGATCGAACTTCCTGTTACAATTGAAACAAACGAGACTGTAAATTTGCGGATTTGGTTCAATCCGATAGAAGCTGTTTTTTACGAAGGAATTATGTCGATTTACAGTAATGATGCTGATGAAAATCCGTTTGAAGTCGATTTGTCAGGAACCGGATTCACTCAATCCTATCCGATCTGCGAACTTCTCTGGCAATATCAGATCGATACGAGTTATGATAACAGTCCCAAAGCGATTACTTCCATTTCAGATGTTTCCGGAGATGGGATCGATGATGTGATCATCTGTTCGGAAGATGATTTTGTTCGCTGCTTTAATGGAAATTCTTCCGGAACTGCTGATATTTTATGGGAACATGAACTCGGCTCTGTTTATTCCCAAAATGGCTTGCAGATTATCGATGATATAAATGATGATAATTATAAAGATGTAATTGTCGGAACTGCCTGGGGAGATAAAACTATTTATGCACTTTCCGGTCTGACCGGAGAAATAATCTGGATGCATGACACACACGAATACGGAGACGGCGGCTGGGTTTACCAGGTTTATGTCAAATATGATTATAATGATGATGAAATTCCCGATGTGCTGGCTGCTACCGGAAATGACGGAAATTATCAGGGACCGCAGCGAGTTTATTGTCTTGATGGATTGACCGGAAATTCTATCTGGGAATTTTATACTCCAGGACCGAAATTTTCCGTTCTCGGGATCGAAGATGCAAATTTTGACGGACAACCTGATGTTGTTGGTGGAGCATCCAATCTCTATGAATCACAGGGAATTGTTTACGGAATAAATGGTATAAATGGAAATGAACTCTGGTCTTATGAAGTTGCAGGTTCGTCTGTCTGGGCTTTGGAACAGACCTCTCATCTCAACTGGAATGGAGTTAAGGAAGTTATTGCCGGAGATTTTTCCGGAAATTATTATTGTCTGGAAGGAGCAGACGGTTCGGTTCAATGGAACTTTAATATCGGAACTGCCATCATTCTTCGATTTATCAAACTGGATGATGTGAATGAAGATAGTTTCCCGGATTTCTGCATTACTCACAGCAGTTCTCATAATGCGCTTGTAATAGATGGTTTTACCGGAGAGCAGATCTGGAATCAACCTGTTGCTGACCAACCCTGGAATGCTGCTCGCATTGCCGATATCAGCGGAGATGGAATTAATGATCTGATTGTCGGAACTCTTTTCGGAAATAATTATGGATATTTCCTGGATGGAGTCGATGGTTCGGAATTAGGTTCGGTCAATGTCGGAACTCCGGTCGATGCGATCGCTGCTATTCCTGATATTATCGGAGATGATTCTATGGAAATGGTTGTGGGTGGAAGAAATGGTTGGATTTATTGTTATTCCGGTGGAACAGAAGTTGTTTCCGTAGAAGATTATAACACTGAAAATAATCCGAACTTCATTAAATTATCAAACTATCCAAATCCGTTCCAAAATACAACGACAATTTCCTTTTCCGTAACACAAACCTCCCGGTTTGTGACTCTTGATATCTACAATATCAAAGGACAGAAAGTGAAAACTTTGGATATTTTGGAGTGTAGTAACCGTGTTGCTGCTGCATCAACACAGTTGATGCATTCCATAGATTGGAACGGGAAAGATGAATTTGGGAAACAGGTAAATTCCGGAGTTTATTTTTATAAATTGAAATCCGGGAAATATTCTGCTGTGAAGAAGATGATCTTACTTCGTTAAAGCTATGTAGGATAAATCTTAATGAGATAGACTTTGCGAAAATTCCCACATCGGAATTCTTCTAAATCTCCGCAGGAGATAATAATTATTCGCAAAGATATCGTCAGACAGTTTTTCAATTGAGGATCTTTGCGGAAGTTCTTCACGAGAGATTCAAAGAAGATAACTTTCGCAAAGTGGTTTGAAAATTGGAGGTAAAAATGAAGTATGTTTTAAAAATATTAGCATTATTACTTGTTTCAAATTTTTTGTTTTCACAAGTACCTGATTATAATTTTATGATCGAACCTACGGAACTAATGAGTTCGTATTTTGACTATATGCCTGGAGGTTACAATAATATTCCAATTCAAATCCAACCTGAAGTCTCCTTTCCGAATAATTATCCGGCTGGAGGAATTTATATTGCATATCAAGCCAAAGAAACTTCTTTTTCGGAGCGTTTTGTCTATTTCAGTTATATTAATTCATTAGGAGAAATTGTTTCAACGGATTTAATTAGTCCCGGTAATTATCGACAGGGTTATCCAGGTATTGATATTGATCCCGTTTCCTGTGATCCTATTTGCTGTTGGCATACGGAAGTCGACCAAAGTTATCATGATTGTCATATCACTGCTGATATATTTCATAACTCCGGCTTTAGTGGTAATTGGACGGATGAATTTACTATTATTGACAATCCTGAAACAGGTTTCCCTTTCACAGGTTTTGATGATGATGAATTTGTTTGGCCTGCTGTTTATATTTCAAATTCATCTCCTCTTGGTGAAGATTACAGACGCATCTATGTGTCAGCAAATAATAACACAGATTCTCATGGGGAATTACCGTATCCTTGTGAAAATGTTCTTCTTTGTTATGCTGATTTTCTTTCATCGGAATTGGATGATCTATCAACACTCGATTGGACATACCGGACTATAGAACAAATGGATGACTGGTGTAATGAAGGTTCTTATCAAAGACCTCACAAAGCTTTTATAGTTCATGAGAATATCGTTGTCTATGCTGGATACTTAAATACTTATGAAAATCAAAGCAGTGAAGTGTTTGTCCTTATTAATGAAAACTATGGAGAAGGTCCGTTTGAATACTACTCTTATCCAGCAGTAAGTTATTATAGTGCAATGTATTCGAGACATATGAATCTTGTTTTTAGGGATGATTATTCAAAAGTAAGTTTTGTCGGAGTTAGAGGAAGTTATACTCCAAGACTGATCAGCTTTGACCTAAATACTCATGAATTCAGTTTTCAAGATTTATTTGTTTCATCATTGCCATTTACATATTATGAAGATTTTTTTCACTTTAATAATTTCAAAATTGTGGAAACCGGTAATCGACTTGTTGCAGTTTGGCAGGATTGTCAAAATGCTTTATACGCTTCTCAGGGTGTAGAAGGTTATGAGGAATGGGAAGATGTCGTTGAGATTGTTATCTGTATATCTAATGATTCAGGAGAAACATGGTCTGATCCGATTTTTCTGAATCCTATTGAAACTCCTGAATTAGAGGATTTAAAATCGAATTATGCTTACCCGGGTGATGTTATAGAAGATCTTGGAAATGATCACGGTAAACTCCATCTATTCTTCTATAGTGATCATAGTTTTGGTTGTTATATTCATGGATATGGTCAAGATCTTGGTGGAGAACTAATGTATGCTGCATTAGATATCGATTTTGGATCAATTACTTCTTCAGAAAATTTTGAATTCTCGCAAGTACAAATTGCATTATCAAACTATCCAAATCCCTTCCAAACAACAACAACGATTTCCTTTTCCGTAACACAAACCTCCCGGTTTGTGACTCTTGATATCTACAATATCAAAGGACAGAAAGTGAAAACTTTGGATATTTTGGAGTGCAGTAACCGTGTTGCTGCTGCATCAACACAGTTGATGCATTCCATAGATTGGAACGGGAAAGATGAATTTGGGAAACCGGTAAATTCCGGAGTTTATTTTTATAAATTGACATCAGGAAAAAATTCTGCTGTGAAGAAGATGATCTTAATGAGGTAGTTATAAAAACTCGCCATCCGGCAGCTGCCGGATGGCGAGTTTAATAAAATAATTCAATGAAACTTTTATCAATATTCTTATTTTTAACATTATTTTCATTTTGTTTTGCTCATTGGGAAACTGCCATCTATTCATCTGACGAATGGAAATATTTTGTCGGTATTTCCGAACCTGCCGCTAATTGGAAAGATGTTTCCTTCGATGATTCAATCTGGGAAACAGGAATCGGCGGAATCGGTTATGGAGACGAAGATGATGAAACCATTATCGAACCGACAATCTCATTATATTTACGCAAGACTTTCCTAATATCCGATCTGACAAAACTGCAAAGAGCATTATTACACGCTGACTATGATGATGGTTTTATTGCTTATCTCAATGGATTTGAAATTTGCAGAACAGATAATCTCGGAGAAGCGGGATCTTTCATTCCTTTTGATCAGGTAACTTCTTATGATCATGAAGCACAAATGTATAATGGAGAACTTCCTGATTGTAATTCGATCTATTCATCTCAAATGCAGTCGATTTTTCAGGATGGAGATAATGTGCTGGCGATCCAGATTCATAATGTTGATATTTCATCATCCGATCTATCGAGCATCTTTTTCCTCTCCTTCGATGTCGAAGATAATTATAGTTTTTTTGGTCCGGTTCCTGAATGGTTTTACACTCCTTTCCAGTTTGAATCCTCTCATCTTCCAATCGTGATCATCGACACCTTCGGACAGGAAATTCCTGATTCTTCTCGAATAACTGCTTTTATGGGCGTCATTGATAATGGAGAATTTAATCAGATCACCGATCCGTTCAATAATTATGACGGATTTGTCAGCATTGAGACGAGAGGTTCGAGTTCGCAGTCATTTCCCAAAAAACAATATGCCTTTGAAACGCAGGATGAAAATGGTGAAAACCTGAATGTTCCATTAATGGGATTACCTTCCGAAAATGATTGGATTTTATATGCTCCTTATAGTGATAAATCTCTGATTAGAAATGTTCTTGCCTATAAACTCGCTCGTGAATCGGGACGATATGCAAGCAGACACAGATTTTGTGAATTAGTCTTAAATGGTGATTATAAAGGTCTTTATGTTTTGTTTGAGAAAATCAAGAGAGATGATAATCGAGTTGATATTTCAGAGATCGGACCGGAAGATATTTCCGGAGATGCGCTTACCGGCGGTTACATTATTAAGATCGATAAATTGACCGGAGATAATAATGACGGCTGGAATTCCGAACCTTATTTCCCTGACGATTTCGAGATATTTTATCAATATCATTATCCCAGACCGGATGAAATTGTTCAGGAACAACGGGATTATATCATGAATTATTTCAGTGAATTTGAGACCATGATGGCAGCTGAAAATTACAACGATCCGGAAACAGGTTATTACGACCATATTGATTTCAATTCATTTATTCATTTCATCATTATCAATGAACTCACCAATAATGTTGATAGTTGTCGATTAAGCACTTTTATGTATAAAGACAGAGACAGCATCGACGGAAGACTCGCTTTAGGTCCTGTTTGGGATTTTAATCTCGGTTTTGGAAATGCGGATTATTTAGAAGGTTGGGAAACCGAAGGCTGGGAAATCGAATACAATCCTCATCATAAAGCGTTCTGGATGAGAAGAGTGTGGGCAGATTCAACCTTCAGAGAAAGTTTTAATATGCAATGGAATCTTCTTCGAGAAACAATATTTTCTGATAATGATCTTAATAATATTATCGATTCTCTCGTTGCAGAAATCGGTGATGCTCAAGAAAGGAATTTCAGCAGATGGCAAATATTGGATGAATATGTCTGGCCTAATCCTTACATTGGCGGAACTTACGAAAATGAGATCACTTATCTCAAAGATTGGATTCAAGACCGGGTGGATTGGATGGATACTCAAACAATAATCGATTCGATTCCTGAATATCCAATGAATTTGGTTATTAACGAATTCATGGCTTCAAATCAAACAACAATTGCAGATCCGGAGGGAGAATATGATGATTGGATCGAGATTTACAACACCTCGAATGAACCTGTCGATATCAGCGGTTTTTATCTGACCGATGATCTTTCCGATCTGACCTGCTGGCAAATCCCTTCTGAATATCCTGATTCAACGACAATAGAACCTCATGGTTTTTTATTACTTTGGGCTGATAGAGATTGCGAAGATGGAATTCTTCATCTGAATTTCAAACTATCAGCAGATGGCGAACAGATTGGATTGATTGCCCCGAATGGTTTTACAATTATAGATTCATTGACTTTCGGAGAACAATCCACGGATATTTCTTTTGGCAGATCAAATGACGGAGATTCACTCTGGCAATTTTTTGAAACTCCGACTCCGGGATCTTCCAACAACTCTGATTCTTATGATGATTTCACGATCGACAAAAAACCGTTTGAACTTTATAGAAACTATCCCAATCCGTTCCAGAAAACAACTACAATTTCTTTTTCCGTAACACAAACCTCCCGGTTTGTGACTCTTGAAATCTACAACATCAAAGGACAGAAAGTGAAAACTTTGGATATTTTGGAGTGCAGTAACCGTGTTACTGCTGCATCAACACAGTTGATGCATTCCATAGATTGGAACGG
>DRTC01000205.1 GCA_011372345.1 Candidatus Cloacimonadota bacterium | reverse complement strand
GTTCTTAAATATTTTCAAGATAAAATCCTCACAAAAATTCCGATTATCTTGGGAATTATCAAGCATGCTCGTCAAATCGATGATTATCAAAGTATCAGGGAATATCTTTTAAAAATTACCAAGATCTATATGGAAAGAGGAGATTATGAAAATGCTTTCAGAGAAATATGTGATGTTATTGAAGTTGATTTTTCAAACAAAATGGAGCTGGCTGAAAAAGATCGGAAAAAAGACCTGAAATTGCTCCTTGATACTTCCGAATGGACAACCCACAATAATGTACCATTAAAACTGAAAAGAATTATCAGAGAAATGCCGGATTGTGCGGAACGGCATCTGATCATCGGTTCTTTCTTTTTAACTCTTGAGAAATATAAATTAGCTCGCGATCGACTGGAAAAAGCTTATGAAAAGGCGATTACAGGTCGAATGAAAGCTTTTATTCTGTTAAAATTAGGTAAGGTTTATTTTTTCCAGGAAAATTTTAAAAAAGTAAAAGCATGTCTTAACGAACTGGAAAAATATCAGCTTACAGATGATTTGATGATCATGTTTATCGAGTTGAAATCTTTATATTTCGGTTTTACCGGAAAATTATCTGAAGCAATAAATATTATCGAAGAATTTTTACCAACTATCAAATCTCAGAACGATGCTAATTATTTTATCAAGTTAGGTTCATTGCATAACAATTTAGCTGTATTTTTACATCGAGAAAGACATTATGAGGAAGCAGAAAAGAATTTCCGGATCACCCGGAAAATATGGGAAAAAGTTAATTACCGCAGAAAATTAGCAGCAGTTCTGAATAATCTTGGAGATGTCAACCTGACTAAAGGAAACACGAAAACTGCTGTCAAATATTTTACTGAAGCCCTGGATATCTGTTCAAAAGTAGATTGTAAACGGAACAGGATCTTAGGCTTATTAAATTTGGGAGAAGCAAATATAAAGTTGGGAAGATTCGATACAGCAGAAAAGTTCCTGCATGAAGCTTTAAGAAAATCAGAAGAACAGGAAAACAAACCATTCTTTGATGCTATTATAAATAACCTGGCAATTGCAAAAAGTAAAATTCATGATTTTTCATATTATCAGAAATTTATTACAGAAAATGTTCCCGGTCTTGCTAAAGGAAACATTTATAAGGTAACTCCTTTGACCAAGACATATTTCTATTATCTTCATCAAATCGGAGATTACGAAAAAATAGAAAAATTATTAGAAAAATCAGAAAGTATCTTTTTAGAGAAAAAAGAAAACGAATTTTATTACCAGATGTATGGATTTCTTCTCCTGAATAAAGGAGAATACGAAAAGGCAATCGAAGTAATTGAACTGGCTTTTGAATATTCAAAACAAATGCAAAGCGTTTATGCCCAGGCAATAAATTATATCCGTCTTAATGAATGTTATCTCGCTGTGGGAGATGTTCAAAAAGCAACGGAAATGCATCAGAAAGCTGAATATCTGTGCGATCAGAATGATTTCAATTATTGGAAAAAAGTTTTAGCATTGCGAAAAATAAAGCTCCAGCTCTTAGATGAAAAAATCAGTTTCAGGAAAATCATCAGAGAACTTTTGGCAGTTATCGAATATGTTCAGAAAAATAACCTATACCTTTTGGAAATAGAATCTTACGAGATAATCATCCAGATTTACGCTCATTTGAATATCAACAAGAAGGCAAAACTTTTCTTTGGAAGATACAAAAAAAAGATAGAAAATGCAACTCATGATTTACCAGAATATGACAGAAACATTTATATGAATAAAACCAATTATTACATAGCTGATTATTCTCATTTGAAAACTCTGAAAATCGCTGAAAGAACTTTTTTTGTTTCAGAAAACTGGCAGGAAGAATTATATGATATCTTAAAATTAAAGGAACTAACAAGAATCAAGTTTTTCATTGAAAAAACAATCGATAAACTCTTGGATCCATTTTATTTTTCCATTATCCTCAGCGATGAAATCAAAAATAAAAAAACACCTTTTCTAACGATGAATATCGAAGATAAGAAACTATTCAATGCTAAATTTCTGAATAATATCAATAATAGTTTGGATAACAATCTGGTTCTTTCAAAAAGAATTATGGGAAGCAATGTCTTATTTATACCTTTGAGGATCAAGACAGCAAAAGTCGGATGTTTCGTGATTGGTGATAAAGGAGAATTGGAATTTCAGAAAGATGAGATCTCTGTTTTGAAGATATTGCGTTTTCATCTGACTTCTATTTTGATGAGAATAAACGAGTTTGCCGAGTTGAATAATTATATGGAATTAATGACCAAATTAATGAAAATAACCCGGAAATTCTTTATGATCCTGGATCTTGATAAATTAGAGCAGGAAGTTGTCTCTTTTACTCTTGATTTTATTGGAGGAACCCGCGGTTTCCTGATCAGAAAAGATAAGTATGAAAATTATGTTTACAAGATTGCTCTTGATGATTCCAAACATCTTCTGAAAAAATATGCATTTATTAGTAAAACCGTTCTCAGTGAAGTTCAAAAAACCAGGAAACCAATATTTATTCAGGATACTAAGGAATCCAAAATTTTCGATGGTTATGTAAATTTTGATCAAAGTTCTCTTAATATTTATTGCGCACCTTTGATCGTCGATGATCATGATTTTGGATTTTTATACATTGATAATTTTAATTCCGACAGCATCAAAATCGAGATCAATGAAGAATTTATGAAATTGCTGCTGATGCAGATCGTTGTTTCCCTGAAAAATGCTCTCCAATATGAGTCGCTTCGGCAGAAAAACAAGGAGGTTGAATCTCTCGATAATCTGAAAAATGATTTTATTAATATTGTCTCTCATGAACTGAAAACACCACTTGTTACCTTACACGGATATGTAAACAGGATGCAAAAACCCGGAAATTATCAATTTCATGAAGAAGATATTCGGAAGATCAGTAAAAGTGTCGATAAATTATATTTAACAACAGAAGATATTATTAATTTTAACAAGTATAAATTATTGAACGAGATCAATAAGAATATTACCAATATAAAAGATATTTTGCAGGTTGTTGTTGATGAATTGGAAAATCTTGTCAAAGATAGACACATGTTTTTCAAATTGGAGATCGAAGACAAATTACCATCTATCGAAGTGAACTGGGAAGCATTTACCTTACTTTTGAAAAACCTGATCCTGAATGCTGTCAGGTTCACCAAAGATTTTGGGACTGTTACTGTCGGAGCGAGACATTCTGCTTTCCAACAGGAAGAAGTCGAAGGACAGGAAAGCCTGATCGTGTTCATTCAGGATAACGGGATCGGGATTCCGGAAAATGAACTGGAAAATGTTTTCCGCAAATTCTACGAATTAAATGACCTTTATGCTCATAAATCCGGAACAACTGAATTTCGTTCCAGCGGTCTGGGACTCGGATTATCAACTGCTAAACTTATCGTTAAACTTCACAACGGCAAGATCTGGCTGAACAGTAAAGAAAATGAAGGAACAACGGTTTTCATCGCGATTCCAATCAAGGATTGAATTAGTTGAATTGGGAAAATAGGAAAAAGTAAGATTTGACTCGCAATGACTGAAAGGAATGTGAGTCGAGGATTGCGACCATTTCAAACGGTTGTTCAATTATTCTCGACTCGCACTTCGTCACGAGTCGAGTCCAGCTCCAAGACTTGACTCGCAATGACTGAAAGGAATGTGAGTCGAGGATTACGACCATTTCCAACGGTTGTTCTCAAGGTTGTTCTCGACTCGCACTTCGTCACGAGTGAAGTCCAGCTCCAAGACTTGACTCGCAATGACTGAAAGGAATGTGAGTCGATGATTGCGACCATTTCAAACGGTTGTTCTCATGGTTGTTCTCGACTCGCACTTCGTCACGAGTCAAGTCCAGCTCCAAGACTCAAAGTTGTTCTCGACTCGCACTTCGTCACGAGTCGAGTCCAGCTCCAAGACTCAAAGTTGTTCTCGACTCGCACTTCGTTACGAGTCGAGTCCAACCTAAAAAAGTTTCTTAAAGATAAATAATTATGTTCAATTTAAAGAAAAAAATATTTAAGAATCTATTCGAAGTCAAATTCGAAGCGGAACAGTTGAATTTCACCGAAATTCGTTCTCAAAAAGAAAGATTGATTGTGTTCTTCCCGCAGGAATCGAACCGGATTTATCATATTTTCTCATATATAAATTCCTGGAAAGATGCATTCAAAGAAAACATCTTCTTCCTGCCGGAATTTTCATTTTCTTTTTTTCAAAAGATAGCACTGAATTCCAATCACAATTTTTTGCATCCGGAAAGTAAAATTCCGAACTGTGATAACAGTATCATTCTAAATTTCAATGAAGCGGAAAATATTAAGAAAGTCCTCTCCAAATGCAAAAATGCGATCATTGCGGATCTCGGTAATTTTGCCAACCTGCAGTTCATTCCCAAACCGGAGCAGGCGGAAGAATTGATCATTGAATTTGCTGATTTTTTGAAATTACCAAAAAGAAAATCAAAAGTCGAGTTTCAAAGTTTTGAGAACGAACTCGATAAAATGAAAGATACATTTTTCTATAATAAATTTCCCCATTTCACCCTTGATATTCATAATCAGAAAACCTCCAAAATGACGGAAAATCTGATCAAGAAGCTGAAATTATACTTTTCCGCAAATATCTATTTAACCGGAATTCCTTTTAAAAAAGATATTTATCCGAATGTGAAAAATGTTAAACTGAATGATCTCCTGGAGATTTTCTGTCTGGCTAAAGTCTGTAATATTTTCATATCAGATAACATCGAGCTGGTCGAGTTTTTTTCCAATTTACAGGTGCGACAGGTTTTCGTCGGCAAGGGGAAACCTCTGAAAAAAGTTAAATCTCAATATTTAAACGAATTCCAAAATATCCTGGATCTGGTGAATATGGTTCAGGAAGAGATGAGAAAATAAATTAAGAATCAATAATTAATAATTTAGATTAGTTTCAAATTATTGATCAAAACCATTCCCAGTGAAATCCCGACAGCATCATAAACCAGGTCGTGCCAGCTCCATTTGGTCTTTTTCACATATTTATCACTCGTCTCTTTCCCGATTCCAAATAAAGATGTGATACTAACGGAAATAACAATACTGTTCTTTTTCGGATTGCGGAAAATATCGTGACTGACTCCATAATTCCAATAGGTGATAAATGCACTTCCGGTCAGATGCAGAACCTTGTCCTTTCCGAGCCAGTTCGATTTTGCGGATATTATCGAAAAGGAAAGCAGAATAAGGGAAAGGATAATTATTTTTTTCATTTAGCAAAACTCTTGTTTAAATATTCTGGAAATCATTGAACTGATTAAAAAGTGTGAATGTTAATGCTTTAATCCCACAACTGAAATTGTGGATTCTCTTGTTATCTCATTCAGATTAACCCTCAGTTTCAACTGTGGGAATATTGAAACAAATCCGAAGAAATTAATCCTTTCAAGGATTTTAAAAGTCCTCATATCTCATAAACACCGGAAAATACAAAACTCACTTCCCCGATCAAATAAATATGTTTCCCGTTAAACTCGACTTTTGATTCTCCACCCGGAACTTTGACATTTACAAAATGCTTAAGCAAATTCTGTTTTGTCCCTGAAAAAACAGCAGCACATATTCCTGTTCCGCAG
>DRTC01000204.1 GCA_011372345.1 Candidatus Cloacimonadota bacterium | reverse complement strand
GCATAAAGGTCTATGAACCGGAAATTTCCCTGGAAATTTTATCAACTGAAGAAAAAGTTCCCAAAGAAGAAAAAAAGAAAATAGAAATTCCCGACATTACCGGATTCTTCAAAAAATTGGATATTTATGAAGGGAAAATTTCTGTAAGTTATAGAAATGAAATTTTGGAATTCCGTAATTCCTGGCAAAACATTTCCTTAAATATTAAAAATACTTCCCAATCAAGAATAAATTTTCACGCCATTTCTGCAGATTCGTCTAAACTTGAAATCAATGCAATTCTTAAAAAAGGTTCTTTAGAAAAAGCAGGAATCGTAATTTCCGATTTTTTTCCAAGAAAACTAAAAATAAATTTTCTTGATACACTTTCCGCAAAAATTAACCTGAAAGCAGATTATGAAAAAGGAAACTTTTTTTACAACGGCTATCTTGAAGATGTTCTTATGCAGAAATTTGAGAAGGAAGCAAATGCCGGACAAATTGCTGTTTCCGGAAATGAGAAGAAAATACATATCGGTTTTGAAAATCTGCAAATTGACGAAAATGATTTTGAAGGAAAAGCAGTTATAGATGATTTATTAGATAAAGGCTCGATCTCTGCTGAATTAATATCCTCAAAAATAGATTTGTCGAGATATGTGAAGACTTTAAGGGGAAAAGCATCTATTGAAATGAAAGTTTTCGGGCAGTTGAAAAATCCGGAAATCAAGACAAACCTGCTTTCAGAAAAAATCGAAATAATGAAACAGGAAATTACGGATATTTCGATCCGAACAAAACTGGAAAAAAACAAAGTTCAGTTATTTCTGAATCATGCATATTGGGAAAACAATCTTATCAAAGGAAACGGGAATTATGGTTTCGATCAGGGATTTACTTTCCAGGCAGTTTCCGATAGTATGAAATTCCGGAGAAACAACTTGTTTTTAAGTGGAAATCTGGTCACAGATATTTTTTATAAAAATGAACTGAAAGTTGATCTTGATTTGAGTGATTTGTTCGTTCAAAATAACGAAAACAAAATTTCAGATTTGAATTTATCAGCAAAGCTTTCCGGGAACGAATTTTTATTAGGTGTAGATCGTAAAAAAGATGATATTTTTTTAAATTGTAGCGGAAATATTAAATCCCGCGATCTGGAAGGAGAACTGAAATTAAAAAGATTCGATCTGAATGCTCCGCTGAATCAAGTTGCTTTTCCACTTGTTTCCGGGAATATCAAAGTAAAAGCAAAACCGGACAGTCTGATCGCAAATTCTTCTTTACGATTATTTGACCAGGATTTTGGAAAATTAGACGGAATATTCCTGACATCTATCGCTGCTGACTTGAAAAATGAAAAGACTTTCTTTGAATTGGAATCGCATAATGCGAAATTGAATTATGAACCGTTTACAATAAAAATTACAGCACAAGGTTTGCTTGATAGTATAAAAACCGATGAATTCCTACTCAATGATTCTGTTGAATTACAAAGCTGGTTTAGGTTGAAACCGGAATTTGATTTTGGTGTTTCTGCTGCTGGAAAAACGATCAAGATCAACGAATATTTGAAATATATTACGAATTACTCGACTGCAAATGATTTCAAAGGTCTGCTCGATTTTAACATAAATTATGATTCCCGCAAACAAGGAGATATTTCCGGGAATGTTGAAATAACAGATTTCAGTTATCAAAATTTGAAAAAACTTGCCGGGAAATCTCAAATTCAGGGTGATAATTCCGGTATCGATATTAATAATTTTACTATTTCGGCAAATGATCAAAATTTTCTCAAACTTAACGGGGAACTTGTTCTCAAAGAAGATCCGGAGATAAGAGCTGCCGGTTCGATCTCTCAATTAATGCTCGAGAACATTTATCCTGAAGCAGAAATTTCCGGTCAGATCGACGCTGATTTTTCATTTATCCTCGCAGAAAAAAAGAATAATTTTGCTTTTGACCTTTCTGCTCAAAATATCGATATCTATGGGATAAAAGCAGATTCGATCAAGTGTATTGCAAGCCAGGAAGACAGTCTCTTAAATATTTCCAAACTATATATAAAGAATGATAAAAATGAAAATCTGCAATGTTCAGGTGCGATTGGTTATAATATTTTGAATAACGAATCCTTTCCTGATTCAAATTGTGTGGAGATCGATTATAAAGGTGATTTACTGAAGATGCTCGCTGACAGGATCGATTATTTTGAACAAGGAAGTTCCAAAACATCTCTGAATTTAAAACTTAATATGGGTCAAACAGGACTTTCGGTGTGTAAAGGAAATTTTGCTTTGACCAGAGGAAGTCTGGAATTAAAAGACCAGTTGGAAAAAGTTGATAAGATCGATGTCAAATTTGAGATAAATGAAAATCTGATGCAGGTCAGATCTTTTCGGTTGAGTACAGGCGATGGAAGACTTTATATAACGAATAAGATCGATCACGACGACAATGATTTCATCCTGGGAATGATAAATCTTGGAAAATTCTATCTGCATACAAATGATCAGGGTTTGATCGTTCATATTCCTGAATATACTCCCAAAAGTTCAGTCGCTCAATTTGTAATCAAAGGAAGAGACAGCAATGATCTGCTGGTTTCCGGTCCATTTGATAATATCCAAATCATCGGTGATATTTATGCTTCCAATGGAAAACTGATCTATCCTCCCAAAACAGATAATCTGCTCAATCTTTTTGGAATTATCACCGAATCCAAAGAAGAAAAAAAGACTGAATATTATTATCCTTTTACCATGGATTTGATGTTGATCGTGGGAGACAATATTAATTATGTTACTTATCCTACCAATCTGCTGGTCAATAAAGATGGTTATTTGAACCTGAAATGTGAGAACGGCAGAATGTTCCCAGCAGAAGCACATTTTATTTCGGAAGAAGGGGAGATCGATTTTGTCGGTTCGAGATTAGCTGCCGATTATATCCAGGTGATGTTGAGCGATCTCCGGAATGAAGTTAATATCAGGGGAACATTTTATAAAAAAGCAGCGGACGGAACACTGATCACTCTCGATGTTTTCACGGAAAAAACCAAAGATGGCCGCGTAGATCTGCAATTCCGTTTGAACAGCGATGATCCGCAGGATGAAATGCTTGATATTATTTCCAAACTTCGTTATAACAGAAGTATGGATGAAATCTCCGAATCGCAGAAAAATTCACTCCTGCAGGACGAGATCATCCAGTTAGCCGGTATGGAGATCGGGACTTTTCTTTTTAATCCTTTGATCTATCCCTTGGAAAACAGAATTCGTCAATGGTTAGACCTCGATTATTTCCAGATACAGACAGAAATAATCCAGAATTTCTTCAATAAATATAATTCCAACCAGAACAGCAATGAACTTTTGATTGAAGAAAACAGCAGTGAATACGACCAGGTGGATAAAGATTACTATATGTTCCTGAACAACCTCACCATCAGGATGGGAAAATATATCAGCAACGACCTTTTCCTCGATTATCAAGCCCAATTCCAGAAACCGGAAGACCTGGCAGTCGGCTCTGATATGGGAATTTATCACTACTTTGCCCTGCGATATGACCTGCCTTATAAATTCAAGATCTCCTACAAATATAATTTACTGCCTTTTAAGGAAGATGATTCGCATGAGATTTTATTGGAGAGGTCATTTAAGTTTTGGTAGGATGGGATGAGTAGTTGGATTGTTTGAATTAGTAATAGTGATAACGTTAATCATCAGTTGCCGCCGATATTTCGCACATAACTTCATAAAAGAACAAAACGTTAGTTAACAGACATATTTTCATAAAGGCGCCAGAGCGAGGCGGTTAACTGCATGATTTTGTTATGTGCATAGTGCTTTATTTCTAGCCTATTTTTTATATATAATTTTTATACTCAACCTTTATTCAGTTTTTATCTATTCCATAAATTTTACCTGTATACTTTTTTCTACACGTTTTTTAAAATTTATCAGGTTTTCTTTTTTTTCTGGATCATAATGCATTGGGATAACCAACATTGGTTTTAGCGTGTTAATCATATTCGATGCCTGCTCAATATCCATTGTTAAGTTATCTCCACCAACAGGAACCAATGCTACTGTGATATCTTTAATATTTTTCATTTCGGGTATAAAATCAGTGTCTCCTGCATGATAAATCTTTGTGCCGTCTATTGTCAAAATATAACCAACGTTTTGTTTTGATTTTGGATGAGCTTTAATCCATAAAAAAACACGATTCAAATTATATGCTTCTACAGCTTCACATTTTATATTATCCAGATTTAATATATCATCAGGTTTTACTTCTCTAATCTTGTATTTGGAAAGCTTTTTAGCAACATTTTTAGGACAAATAATTAATGTTTCTTCCTTGACTATTTTTTCAATATCTTTTATGGATAAATGGTCAGGATGAGCATGAGTTATAAATATATAATCAGCTGGAGTTGTTTCACCAATCATAAGAGGGTCGATATAGAATACCTTGCCTTGTGCTTCAATCATAAAGCTTGAAGGAAACCATTCTTTCTTATTAATTTTTACTGTTCCCCAGGTGGTGATTATAATATCGTTAGGCAACTCAATGCTCTGTGGTTTTGGATTTCTTTTATCGCTTACAGTTATTTTTATTTTAATCATTGAACAACCCTGTAATAAAATAGTTATCAAAAGAATATTTAATAGAATTCTTTTCATATCAAATCTCCTAATAATAGTATTTTGTATAATCTACATAATGTTTTTTCATAGAACTACCTACCTACAACTAATAAATAAGCTTGTTGTTCATATCATACATGAAAAGATAGATTCAATTATTTTTATTCAAACTGATAATTTACTCTTTTTATAAAGCACATAACGACCAGGGTCACTTGCCGACATGGAGCAAGGCCGAAGGCCGCAGCGGAATGGCGGTCAAGTGCACCCAATTGTTATGCTTCATCTTCAACATCTTTTTCTGGTGGCAATGAAACTACTTCTACTTTCAATTTGTGAAATCCAGATGAAAGGTGCTGAATACTTCTAGATATTTTCTCGAGTTCTTTAGCCATCTTTGTTGCTGGCTTCTCAGCGGCGACCGTACCTTCAAATGATTTAACTTCGAGAGGACACCGAGTTGGTTCCATCTCTTTACCATTCTTTTTAAATCTGCATGTGGCGATAACAGGCTCATCACCAAGAGCGGCTGACAGGCTGCCATATTGCCCCCAGTCGATTTTTCGACACTCGCCAGGACCGAGAGCCGGTATTCCATTAATTAATGGACCGTCCTTCATTACTACCACTTCTTTCGCTCTGTCTTTAGTTAGCCCAAATTCCCTAACAGGAAGCGGACGAGAAAATTCGAACTTAATGTCATGTGCTAAGCCAGAACCTATATTACGCACAACTAACTGAAGGATTGTCGGCCGTTCCTCATCATGGATAACTGAGATAATGACACAAGGATCAGATTGAGTAGACAAAATTTTCCCGGTAAGTCTCACATAAACAAAAGTGAGCACAGCTAATAATAAAGTGGCACCCGCAGTTATCCATGCACTCAAATTAATTGTTTTTGAAAACTCGACAATTGATTGAATAGTTGATTGATCCATTTATTTATCCATTTTGCATAACTCAGTATTATCCCGCCAGTCGGCGTCATAACACTCTTATATGCTTGCTTCATAATAATCCAACATCAAATTCATTAAACTTATAAATGGCAGGAAGTTAATTGCATGAACGCTACCATTTATAAGAAGCAACTATTGCCAAGGATCAGTAGCATCTTACTTTGCTTCATAATATCGATATCCATGCTTAATCTATTATTTGCTTTCGGAATAAAT
>DRTC01000203.1 GCA_011372345.1 Candidatus Cloacimonadota bacterium | reverse complement strand
GTTTATCATCTTTAAACTCTTTCATTAATTTGATTTGGGATTCTTTCCCCTTCCACTTTATTAGATGGAAAATTTACCGGAATTCCAAGTTTGAAATTTGTAGAATCAAGACAATTCAATGGTTGGGCTTTGTGAACTTGTGTAATCGGATCTGCAGTTTTGAATTCGATAATGATTTAGCCATATATCCTTTCCTTTTTAATAATTTATCAGGTAGAAAAAAATTTTCAGGTTTTTCGTGTCAATATTTTTAATTGCTTAATTTGCTTTCTGTTATAGCAATATTATTGTTACTTTTCAAATATATCATACTAATATCTTTTTGTATAATAAGTTATTAAAACTCATATTCATTTTCCCTTTGCAGAAAAAAATTATCTCGATTTTAATTTCTTTAAAAAGATATACATGAACTAAATGAAGCAATTGAGCAAATGCAAAAAATAAAGTTCAATGGAATCGGGCAAGGTAAAATATGTTATTCTTAAAACAATTAATCAACAGGTTCAAAGAGATGAAATGGGGAGATTCCGACCAGAAATGAAAAATGGATAATGGAAAAAGGGTGAAAGGAGAAACGAAGAAATGGAAAAAATCTTCAGAGTTTCAGAAATCTTGAAAGTTTTTTGGGGAGTATCCGGTAACTACCGAATTAATGCGTAAATCAACTTACAAAGTTGATATGTATCACGATCATTCTTGATTGTGTTTTTCTTTGGATGATACAATTATGCAAAATGTAAAACCAAATTCTAAATTTGCATAATCGAGCTACTTTTCTCAATCAGGCAGCTGCCGGATAAGTTACAATTCTAACAAGATCGGTATCTTGTATTACGATATAAACTGCCGGATTAATGCAGAAATACAGATTTAACTTCCGGAAGTCTCGATTTATTGAATATTAAGAATGTTTTAATGCTTCTGTCCCAACAATCAGAAAATCAGTTCTACTCGAAAGAGAAGAGCCGACCAGGGATGCTGAATATTCGGATGTTATGTATTGGATTATTATTAATTAGTATCTGACCGAAAACTCACCCCCAGCCCCTCTCTTTAGCAAAGAGAGAGGAGAACGAGGATCACGAAATCACTTTATCCATAAGTGTTTCCCCTCTTTGTCAAAGAGGGGTCAGGGGAGTTTGTGATAGTAAAAACTGAGTTTTCGTTCAAGCACTAATTAAGAGATTCATACAAAAGATCAAGCAGGTTAACGACTTTTAATTTGCCATCATATTTTTTCGCAGCATTTTTCAGATTTAATTCGCAAGTTGGACAAAGAGTTGTAAAGTATTCGGCACCTGTTTCATAAGCCTGATCAACTCTCTTTTCAGCAAGACTTTTTGCTAATTCGTCATCTGTTACCAATAATCCACCACCGCCACCGCAACATTCAGCCTGTTTTCCATAAGTAGGCATCTCAACTAAATCCGAGCAAATTTTCTTTAGAATATCTCTGGGTTCATCAACCATACCCATCCCTCTTGCTACATTACAGGGATCATGGTAAGTTACTTTAATGTTTAACTTTTTTAATTTACCTTGATAATCAGGCAATCTCTCCACTATTTCATCAATAATATATTTTGCTTTCAGGTCAGGATATTTATTATCAATGAAGAAAGCACAAGTTGTACAGGCACAAATAATTTCCTCATCTTTATTGGGAATAGTATCCCGAAATTTATCCTGCTGATCTTTAAAACCTTTTTTATCACCGAGCACAGCAAACGGCATACCACAACAGGTCTCATCGAATGTTTTTGTTTTCACACCAAGTTTTTCCAAAATTTGCAGATACTTTTCAGAATCTTCTTTCCTCTCGATAAGTCTGCAGCCCAGGAGAACTGTTTTTTCACCTTTAAATTCCGGAGGTTTGAGTTCTTTCCCAAAAATATTACCGCTCTTTTCAATTTTTTTAGTAAGTACTTTATGCGATGGGAGAGAAAAGCCTGCATCAAATAGATCTGCTCGAACTGCTCCCATGATATCGGGAACAGATACATCGGCAGAACATCTTTCCACGCAATCCCTGCAAAATGTGCATTGGAACAGCTTTTCGGCAATATATTCCGTAGGTTCGAGTTTGCCTGTTAATAATCCGTAAGCTGTGATCAATTTTCCTCTTGCTCCGTCTATTTCCCAGCCAAGTTCCTTGAAAACCGGACATCCTTCAAAACAATATCCGCATCTAATACAAGTGTTTAATTCAGTTTCCCATTGTTTTAAATATTTTATTTCCATTAAATTAACCTCAAATCGCGATTTTTATCGGACCTAATTCCTTTAGATCATTATTAAATTCGTTGATCGCTTTTTCTAATTTAGCTGATTCACCTTTATCTATCCATTCCAGCCTGATCCTTTCAGACTCGATCCCGAATTGTTCTAATAATTTTTGCAGTAATAAAATCCTTCTTCTTGTCTTGTAATTGGCATCATGTTCACATTTATCATTGGGACAGGAAGCTATCATTACGCCCCAGGCTTTGTTGCGGAAAGCTTCTAAAATCAATTCTCCGGAAATCCTGCCGGAACACATATTTACGATGATATTATATTTATTCTCTATATTATCATTATTAAAATCGGATAATTGTAAACCTGGATATGATGACCAGCTACAACAAAACACGATCGACTTCGGATCCATCATCGACTCCTTCCAATAAAGTTCTGACTTTAGCACTCATTTCTTCATCACCGAGTTCCCAACCCTTAACAATATAGGCAGCCCCTGAAGGACATGCAGCTTCACAGCAGCCGCAACTCTGACATTTTACTTTATCGATGATTATCCTGTTGTTTTCTTTATCGAGAGAACGGGCTTCATGTTTACAGACTGAAACACAGATTCCACAGCGAGAGCAAAGATCATCATTTGTTTTGGAAGTTGTTCCATCAACATCAAAACCTGCATCGATCAAATCTGCTCTGGCATCATTAAAAATATCAGTCAAAGAAACTCCGGCAGAACAATTATTGTCGCATCTTTTACAATAAAAACACTCGAATATCTTTTCGGCAATGTATAGAGATGGTTCTGTCAATCCGTGCAGTAAACCGTAGATCATGATCAATTTTCCGCGAGGAGTATCGGTTTCCCAGCGTTTTATTTTGAAAAGATGACACTGTTCAAAACAATATCCGCATCTGATACAGATATTTAGTTCATTTTCCCATTTTTTTATTCTTTTAAACTCCATTATTACTCCTGATATTTTTTTTCAAAGAGTTAGTGAGTTCTATATCTTAACGATGTAGCAGTAATCCAATCATCCGGAGCATCCATTAATTTTCCCGGATTGAGAATATTATTCGGATCTAATGCTTTTTTTATAGCTCTCATTGTCGGTAAGGAATTGAATTTCTCTTTTTTGAAAGCCGGAGCTTTGGAGATTCCGATACCATGTTCTGCGGAAGTTGTTCCACCGACTGATTGGACATAATCATAAACCTCGGAAACAGCTTTTTTTGCATCTTCCCATTGAGTTTCTTTAGTAGGATCCATCAATATCTTGGTATGCATACAGCCTGAACCACAATGACCGTAAGCTGTCATGATCACATGATTGCGATCGGCGATTTCGTGTATCTTACCGGCGGTTTCTGCCATTTTTGAATATGGAACTGCCATATCATCGGCAAGAGATGTGCAAACATGAAATTCTTTAAACTTTGATAAAGAAGGAAATAATTTTTTCCTTCCGGAGAATATCTTTGTTCTTTCTTTGGCATCATAACTCAAGTCGATTCCAAAACCTGAATGCTTTTTACAAATACCGATAACTTTTTCGATCTCGATATCTATCGCTTCTTTTACCATACCGTCAGCTTCGAACATCAGAATTGCTTCCACATCCGGAAGACCTAGATCCTGGGCTTTGTTTACGGCTACGATTGCAATATTGTCCATCAGTTCCAGCATCGAAAGGTTGATCCCACCGGACATTATTTCCGAGATCGAGTCTCCGGCATTTTCCAATTTGTTGAATTTAGCGATTCCTAAACATCTGAATTTAGGAATTGGAACGATTTTCAGAATTGCTTCAACGATCACTCCCAGAGTGCCTTCTGATCCGACCATTAATCTATCGATCTGGTAACCGCTCGCTTCCACTCTTGTTTTTGCTCCGACATCGATCAAATCACCGTTCGCCATCACCACTTTCATCCCGAGAACAGAATCTCTAACTGCTCCGTATTTAACAGATCTGACACCGCTGGCATTGTTAGCAATCTCTCCGCCAATGGTCGCAATCCTGCTCGAAGCCGGAGCCGGAGGATAAAAAACTCCATAAGGTTTCAAGGCACGATTCAAATCGTCATCAACTACACCCGGTTCAACTCTCACTAAAGTATCCTCAGGATTGATTTCCAGGATCTTGTTCATTCGCTTCATATCCAGGACAATTCCACCATTTATGGGAACTGCCTGTCCGGACATTCCTGAGCCTGCTCCTCTGGGAATTACCGGGATCTTTTCAGAATCAGCATAACGCATGATCTCTTGAATTTCTTCTGCTTTTCCGGGTCTTAAAACCACCCAGGGCATAGATTCATGTACTGACGAATCTGTTCCATAAACATACAAATCTGCCGGATCGTCTTTTACATTCTCTACGCCGACAATACTCTTCAATTTTTCAATGTTTACAAATCCCATAAAAAACTCCTTTATAATTTAATATTCTAAATCAATGTCCCGTGATATTCTGCTGTTAATTGTTTTGCTTTAACATGGTCTGGAATATAATCGGGAAGTACAAGAGGAGAGATTTTTTTCTTATCTATTCCAATTTTATCGACTTCTTTTTCATACTCATAAACATGGTCTAAACTTAATTTTCCCGTTTTGGCAGTTTTGGCAAATTCAGCTGCGAATTTTCCTGATCTTCTGCCAAAAATAATCAGATCGAGTTGGGAATTTCCCATTAAACGATTTCGACCATGTACTCCACCGGAAGCTTCTCCGGAAACAAAAAGTCCGGGAATATTGGTTTCACAATGATCGTTTATTTCTACTCCTCCATTCTGATAATGAAGAGTTGGATAAACCAGGATCGGTTCTGTAATCATATCCACTCCAAACCTGGCAAATTGTCTGACCATTGCCGGAACACTTGCTTGAATTGTTCCCTTGCCATTTATTTGGTCAATTAAAGGAGTATCGAGCCAGACTCCGACATGCCCCGGATCATCAATACCAAGTTCCATCAAATTAGGAGTTCTGATGCCTTTTTTTCTTTCCTGGCATTCCCTGATAAAAGAAGAAGATTCCACATCTCGTGGCTCTAAAGGATTTACAAAGATCTCACCGTCAATATTTAAAGGTTGAGCTCCGAGAGATCTCAATTTTTCTGTGCAGAGAAATCCAAGAATTTGTTTTGGATAAATCGCTCCAGTCGGGTGATACTGAACAGAATCCATATACATCAGTTTTGCTCCCACACGATAACCGAGAACTAATCCATCTGCTGTTGCTCCATAATGATTTGTCGTTTCAAAATCCTTGATATGAAGTCTGCCGAAACCTCCGGTTGAAAGAATTACTGCCTTGGCTTTGATAGTATAATATTTCTTATTTTCAAGATGATATAAAACAGCACCGGAAACTTTCCCTTTGTTGTCCATGATCAGTTCTACGACCGGTTGATGTTCCAGAATTTTGATCTTATCCGGTCGATTAAGAATTTCGTCTCTTAAAGTAGAACAGATCGCAGCTCCAGTATAATCTCGAGCAGAATGCATTCTCAACCTGCTCGTTCCACCACCGGATTTTGTAACCATTGTGCCATCAGGATTACGATCGAACATCACTCCCAGATCTTTCAACCAGTTGATGCCATCCGGTGCTTCGGAAGTCAAAGCACGGACTAATTCCGGTTTATTATCAAAATGTCCACCTCCAATTGCATCGAGATAATGCAAAATCGGGGAATCGTTCGGTCTGACTGCAGCTTGGATTCCACCTTGAGCCATCATAGAGTTGGAATCACCAATCCTCAATTTCGTGACCAGAGTTACTTTCACTCCATTTTCTTCGGCAAGAAGTGCTGCTGCAAATCCGGCTGAACCTCCTCCTACAACCAGAACATCAGTTTCATAATCAGGTTTGGTTAAATCAAAGTCCTTCGGATTTATCCGCGAATAAGCTTCCAGAAGATCGACAATTTCTGTTGTCAGGTTTTCTCCTTTATTAGGACCGATCCTGATCTTTTTACGAGCATCAGGTTGATAATCCGGATGAAATTTATGTAAAACAACATCTCTCTCTTTTTCTGTCATCATCGGATGTATTTTTTTCCCGGACATCACAAGTTTAAATCTTTCAGGTCTTGTTTTTTCTACATTCCTAACTGATTTTTGCATACTTTCAGGATACATATTTATCTCCTAAATATCAAAGAGTTTTATCTCTCTTGAATAATATTTTTCTTTCAATTTTTCAGAATCCATTTCTTTAAGCTCGTCAAATCCTTGGTCATATTTTCCTTCTGCAATATCTTTTACTCTTCTGGTCAAATCCTTGCTTTCCGGTAATAAATATCTTCCGCAGAGTCTGCGAGCCAGCATTCCGGCATTATATTGGACAATTTCAGAAGGACAACGCAAAGCACATAATCCGCATCTGATACAATCGAAGGATAAATCTGCTGCTCTCTCGATATCACCTCTGATCAGAGCCTGGACATAATCCATAACTTTCAGGTCTTGCGGACAAGCTTTGGTGCAGGTGTTACAGGCAACACAACGGAAAACTACCGGATAATATTCTTTAATGGGAGCAATATCGGGTGTTAATTTTGTCAGGTCATAAACCGGTTTTTCTGCTGGAACAAATGGGATTTGAGCTAGATGCATACCGTCGGTAACAACTGTCTGGCAAGCTAAACCAGCTTGCAATTTATAATCTCCTTTTTCTCGGTAAATGGTACTGCAAGCACCGCAAAATCCTTCTCTGCAGCCAACTCCGTGTGTTAACTGAAATCCGGCAAATTCCAGAGCATTGATGATCGTCGAACCGGTAGGAACTTGAAAACTTTCTCCCAGAACAACTATTTCTACCATTTTTAATTTATCAGCCATTATTTTTCTCCCTCCTTCTCAACTGTTATTGAGAATTGGTCTTAATTTTTTATTTAAAGGTTCTGAATTACCTTTTATTCTCAAAGCTCAAAATCTTAATC
>DRTC01000202.1 GCA_011372345.1 Candidatus Cloacimonadota bacterium | reverse complement strand
TAAACACTCGATGAGTTTTTTAAGGCATATCCAAAAAACAGGTTTTAACCGATCTGAAGCCTAAATCGAGGGGAGATTTTATAACATTTCAGAACACACTTAAATATAAAGAGTTAGGCGTGTATTAATGAGAATTATGTTACACAACCTGGTAAAAAAAAAGGAGTGTTAATGAAAAAAAAGACTTTTGTGTTGGATACGAATGTCTTGATCCATGATCCGCAGGCAATGTTTTCATTTGGAGAAAATACAGTTGTAATCCCTATTACCGTTATCGAAGAGATTGATAATTTCAAAAAAGGATTAGATGAAAAAGGAAGAAACGCCAGGCAGATCGGAAGATTTCTGGATGATCTAAGACTGAAAGGCAGTTTACAGGAAGGTGTAAAAAATGAACATGGTGGGATTATTAAAGTCGCTTTAAGTCGTCATATTTCCGAAACTGCCAATCATATTTTGATCACTGATACTAATGATAACCTGATCATCGGAACAGCTTTTTATATCCAGAAAAATGAGAAGGATACAAAAGTCATTCTTGTTTCCAAAGATGCAAATGTTCGCATAAAAGCAGATGCCATCGGATTAAAAGCGGAAAATTATGAGACTGATAAGATCAATTTCCAGGAACTTTATACAGGATTCAGCAGGATAAAAATCGAGGATGATCTTTTTCAAGATTTGGAAGAAAAACAATTCTTAACGAATAACTTTGGAGATTTCTTCCCGAATCAATTTGTTAATTTCTATCGCAAATCATCTGAAAATAATCAAAAGATAATTACTCGCTATTCCATTGAAAATAATACTTTTTATCCGCTTCAATATTATAAAGGAGAAGAACTTTATGGCATTAAAGCACGAAATGATGAACAAATAATGTCATTCGATCTGCTTTTAGATCCTGCTGTAAAAATGGTCAGTTTAGTCGGGAAAGCAGGAACAGGAAAGACTCTGATCGCGCTTGCTGCTGGTTTGAATCAGGTTGTCGAGAATAACTACTACAAAAGACTCGTTGTTTCCCGTCCAATATTTCCATTGGGAAAAGATATCGGTTATCTTCCCGGAACAAAATCAGAAAAATTCAATCCCTGGATGCAGCCTATTTATGATAATATGGAAATTCTTCTTTCACATCGCAATGAAAAAGAAGACAATGATAACGGCAAAGTTTTCGGCAAGAAGCAGCCGTCCTTAAAGGATTATCTCGATTTCGGATTTATTGAACTCGAACCTCTAACCTACATTCGTGGGAGAAGTCTGCCGGAACAATACCTGATCATCGATGAAGCCCAAAACCTGACTCCGCACGAAATGAAAACGATCATCACCAGAGCCGGAGAAGGAACAAAAATTATCCTGACCGGTGATCCGTATCAGATAGATATTCCCTATCTTGATTCGGAAAGCAATGGATTGAGTCTCGCTGTGGAAAAATTCAAAAATGAAGAAATTGTCGGACATGTGACTCTGGATAAAGGTGAGAGATCGCAATTGGCGGATCTCGCTGCAAAGTTCTTTTAGAAATGCCACAGACTTACACTGACTAAACACAGACAAATGAAAAAATTGAATAATGAAATCATGAAAGAATTATGGAATCAAACAAATTTAAAAACTTTACAATTCCTAGGTGTCTTCGTGTCTTTGTGGTAAAAAAAACATGCAAAATGATAGAAGCTGGACAGAAATAAATCTCACAAACTTTGAACATAATTTGAATGAACTAAAAAAATTTCTTCCTGCGAATACTCAAATAATGCAGATCGTGAAAGCAGATGCTTACGGTCACGGAGCATTTGAAATTGCCAAGAAATCGATCAGATGCGGAGTAAAGTTCTTCGGAGTTGCAAATGCAGATGAAGGAGCGATTCTCCGTTACCAGGGAATTAACGAACAGATTCTCATTCTTTCACCTTCGTTGATTTCAGAGATCGATTCGATTATTGAGAATAATCTGATCCCGACAATTTCCTCGATCGAGTTTGCTGAAAGCTTGAACAAATCAGCAAACCAGGAAATAAAAATTCATATTAATATCGATACCGGAATGGGACGGAGCGGTTTTTATTATTCTGAAGCATTAGAAAAAATTCAACAATTACGAAAAATGGAAAATCTGCAGATCGAAGGAATTTTCTCTCATTTCTCTGCTGCAGAAAATGACGAAGAATATACAAAATTTCAAACTGAAAGATTTCAGCAAATACTCGATCTACTTAATTTCCAACCAAAATATATTCACATTGCAAACAGCAGCGGAGTTATTACTTCAAAAAATGAATTTGCGAATTTAGTTCGAATCGGATTACTTTCTTATGGAATTTATACAGATGATTATTTAAAAGAAAAGATCAAACTGAAACCTGTGATGACTTTCAAATCCAGAATCAGTCAGATAAAATTTGCGGAAAAAGATGATGCTATCGGATATAATAGAACTTATATCTCGAATAAAAAAATCAAATATGCAATTCTTCCCATCGGTTATGCTGATGGGTATGATTTCCTGCTCTCCAATAAGGGAAAGGTTTTGATCCAGAATAAGCTTTGTAATGTAATCGGGAAAGTCAGTATGGATATGATTGCTATTGATATTTCGGACATTCCAAATGCAAAGATTGGAGAGGATGTTGTTCTTCTCGGAGATGACAATGATGCCATAAAAGCAGAAAACCTGACTAAATTATATCAGGGTTCGAGTTATGAGATTCTCTGCCAGATCGGAAGGAGAGCGAAAAGGTATTACAGAGAAAACAATGAAATAATCAGCTCTTCCCCACTTTTAAGAAGGGAATTTGTTTCCAGAGATTATTCAGATAAAAAATTAAGCAATATTATCGAAACTGCAATCGAACAAAGGTTGCAAAGCAAAGAAATTGCAGACCTTATCTATAAAGATATTCTTAAAAGGTTTTTCATTGAAAAAGACCGAGAAATATATTACAGGAAAAGCTTTAAGCATACGATTGAATTCCAAAATGTCAAAAAGTCCAGCGTTTCCACAGAAGACGACGAATCTCCCTTCATAAGAGAGAACAAAAGAGGATTTTTAAATAATTATTTCCAAACCAACACAACACTTACTTTCACAAAAAAACTCCAGAACGATTATTTTTATGTTGCCTGTGCTAAAAATGAAAAACAATTAGAGAAGTATTTCCTGCGAAGAGATGTTGAATACCGCTGGCTTCTCGATCATAATTTCGATCTTGATCCGCAATTCTTCAATGTTACATCCGTTAAAATAAATAACATCGAATTATATAATGAAATGAAGATATCTGACGGATGTATCGAGATCAAATGTTATCATCCGGAATTAAAAGGACTGGTTGGAAAAGAAGTTGATTTCTCGATTTCCACTCAAACATATTACCCAAAGAACTCTCATCAACTCGGAATTTATATCACTGAAATAACTCAAGGAGTGAATATCAAATTTATTTTCGGAAATATTTTTGAAGAAGTAGAAGCCATTCCCATTTTTTCCGGTAGAATGAAATTTCCAATCATAAAGCAAAAAGAAAACTCGATAATTGTATCTTCCCAAAAGAAAGAATGGATATTTCCGAATTCGGGTGTGGTGTTTGTGTATTAGAAATATCTCTTATATATTCTTCTTTATCAATTAAGATTATAATTTTTCTTCAAAAACAAGTTTTGAGAAAAGACCAATCTTCGATTGAGACACATTCTTGTTCCCAAATTCTCCCGAAAGATTTCGGGAGGAACACAACTGATAAAAAAATTTCATTTCGAATAATACTTGCTCGTACAAAAAATCAAAGTAAAACTTTTCAACAATTGCATTCCTTGTCATTGTTCCAATGACATTTTAAAATTTGGGAATGAGGAGAAACTGTAGTTTTGAAAATTTCATGATCCCGATTCATCGGGATTGGTAAGTTTGGATTTTTAAGCGGCTATTTATAGATTAACCCAACTAAATTACATCCTCATTACTCTATTGGGGATTCCCATTAATCCTTTGGGAACTCCAAAAATGAAAAAGGACATCCCAAAAATAAAAAATGGGAACTCCCAAATTAAAAAAAAGAGCGTAATTCCTTACGCTCTTAGATCACAGGTTTATAATTACAACTGTTTCGCTTTATAGCCTTTCTTTTTTAACAATTTCAAGATTCCTTCATCTCCCGCATAATGCCCGGAACCAACAACCACAAAATAAGTTTTCCCATCCTGATTTGTTAGAAATTCTGCGATTTTCTCCGTCATCCTGATATTTCGTTCGGTAAACATTTTTTCATAAAATGGTTTAAGTTCGGGAACTTTTTTCACTTTCTCAACGATCAATTTATCGATTGCTTCTGCATCTCCTGATTGCCAGGCAACGACTATTTTATCCATCATTTCAACTGTTTCGTCCGGATCATCAATGGCTTCTTTGAGAAGATTTAATTGAACTTCATCATCTAATCCGCTGAAAAGTTTTAATTGAAAATCAGCAGTTTCCAATTCGATGATCTCTTTATTCTCTTTTGCTTTATCCAGGAAATGCACATCGATTCCCAGCTTTGGATCCATTCCCAATTTCATAATCCTCAAGGAAGCAAGATTGATCATCACATACCATGGTTTGAATTGCTTAACCATATCAATGGTCATCATTCCGGAAGCTGCGAATTCGTCGGAAAGTTTTTTGTAATGTTCTTCCGAAAGAACTGATTGTATAGTCCTTTCATCTTTATAAGATGCTTTTTCCATAACCAATTTCTGAACACTTTCCATATCC
>DRTC01000201.1 GCA_011372345.1 Candidatus Cloacimonadota bacterium | reverse complement strand
CGGCAGCCATACTTTTCCGGGCAATTCATCCTGTTTCCAAAATAGCTGACTTCAGGATTATTGAACACTCCCCAGCGAATAATCGATTTTGCTTTTATGGGTGAATAGAAGGCAACGATCGGTTTTTGTAATGAACCGGCGATATGAGTTGGACCGGTTGAGCTTCCTACAAAAATATCCGATTTTTGAATGATCGCTGCTAAATACAAAATTGAATCATGATTAATAAATATCCGAACCCGGTCAGATTTTAAAGGAGAGAAGTATTTTCTCATCGTTTCTTCATCACTTTTATGACCGCTGATAATTATCGAGTGATCACTCTTTTCCAACAATTCGAAGATGATCTTCCGGTATTGTTCATAAGATAAATTTTTGCCGGAATTTCCATAAAATGGATGGATCAAAACAGTTTTCCCGACTTTATTCCCTAAAATATTTTGAGCCTTTTGTAAATATTTTTTCTCGATATATATGTGTGTATCGAGTTCAAATTTATTCTCGAACTTTTTTTTATCGATAACCTTTATCAAATCCAAATTATATTCTGCTTCATTTTTGATGGATTTCGAGCGATTCTGCCGAATTCCTTTGTTGTAAGAAAAATACGAATGCCATTTGGAAAACGGTCCGATCCTGTATTTTGCTTTGGATTTTCGGGCAAGATAACCGGTTTTCTTATCCGAAAAAAGACTGATGAAATATTTCGGATTTTGTTGTTTGAGATATTTCGCCAGCTCCGTTAATTCATAATTATCTACCCTGATCGTTTCATCGATATAAGGAAGATTCTTAATGATCTCGTAATTATAATTTCTCACTAAAACGGTGATATAACTGTCTGGAAAGATATTTCTGACCATCTTTAAAGACGGAATACTTAATACAAGGTCTCCGATCTTATCGGTTCGGGAAATAATGATCCTAATTTTTGTCACTTTTGGTTTTTTCCCATATTTTCAGATATTTATAATAAACCGAAAATGCAGAATTGATAGATAAGATCAAACCGGTTTTTCCATCTAAAAATCCTGCTTTAAGAAAATACATTTCGAAAAATTTAGAAATGCCGTGAACAACAGCTTTATTCACACTTGCATTCTGCTTTTTATTAGATGCATCTGCTGCCGATAAAGACGAATAATGCTCCATCTTGTTTATATATGAAGTTAGATCAGGATAAGTATAGTGCTTTAAAATCTCGTTAATTTTGGATATTTTTCCTTTGATCTGAACCGATTCGTGAACCGGTTTGTCATTAAATCCGCCCTTCTGCCTGTTGAATAATCGCAACGGAAAATCCTTGTTCCATCCGCAATGTTGTATCCAGCGATCGAGATAAAAAGATCGTCTATTTATTCGATAGCCGTCTGCTCGAGGATTTTTCAATATCGATTGCATTTTTTTTTGAAGCTGCGGAGTAACCTCTTCATCTGCATCGATAGAAAATATCCAATTATATTTTGCTGTATTTACGGCTTTTTGTTTGGTTTTTCCGAATCCTAACCATTCTGTTTGGATGATCCGGCAATTATATTTCCGGCAAATTTCTACAGTTTTATCGATAGAATCGGAATCTACAACCACGATTTCATCCGCCCATTTCACGGATTCCAAACATCTTTCAATGTTACTTTCTTCATTTTTGGTGATGATGGTTACTGACAATTTATTCGACATTTTTCATGATCTCACAGAATTTTCGAAAGGCATCCTCTGGAGAAATTCCAAAAGATTGATCACCATTATATTTATAATCCGGATTTGTTAGATGAAAGTGGTTGGGAACAAATCCTTCCGGCGACCATTCCAGCGCACTCGTTCTTCCAAAAAAAGCCAAAGATGGTGTTTGTGTCGCAACGGAAAGGTGATTCACACCACCATCGTTGCAGATGAGTAAATCGATTTTTTTGATAAAAGCTGCACATTGATTAAAGTCAGTAGCCGGAGCTAAAATAGTTTTAGACTGCATTTGTTTCATAATATATTTCACATCTTCCAGTTCGGATGGAGCCCATAAAAACACGATTTCATACTTCTTTGTTGCGGCAATTTTATCAGCTAATTCTGCATAATATTCTTTCTTCCAGATTTTTTCGTGTGACGGGCTTCCCGGAGAAAAACAAATTACCGGTTTAGAAAAACTCATTTTCTCAAACCAGGAATTCACATAACTAATAGATACTTCTTTTATATGATAAAATAGTTCTACCGGTTGAGGTTTGATTCCGAGAGGTTTTAATATATCGTATCTTTCGGCAGCGCTATAATGGACTTTTCCTCTCTCAGCAAAAACATTATACAAAGCTTTCCCTTTCCCATTTCTCCAACCAAGTTTGTATTTTGCACCGGAAAACAGGATGGTCTGAACGGATAGATGAGCATTTTGCTGATCGATGATCAGATCGTATTTCCTGTGTCTGATATCAATGAACATTTTTATCCGGTTAAGAATGTCTTTTATTTTTTTTGCTTTTGGAATCGAAACGATTTCATCTATATTCGGATTTTTATCTAATATCTTATCGTAAGGATGAGACACGAGAAAATCTATCTTCCAATTGGGAAATCTCCCTTTTATCGCTTTCGTATAACCGGCAGTGATCAGAACATCTCCCCAAGGCTCGAACTGGATTATGAGTATTTTTTTGATCTCTGAAAGATCTATATTATTTATACTCGACATATTCTTTTTCTTCTATTAATTCAGAACCGAATTTCAGATTGATTTCCTTTTTGATCGCTGCCCGAACATCATTCTCAAAATAGACACTTCTCGCAAGCTGAACAAATTTATCATCAAAATTATTATTTGCTTCTTCGATTCTGATATCATCCTCGATATGCCAAAGCTTGATATTCACTTCTTTTAATCTTTTGAATTCATCCGAATCAACAGTGATCCCCAGAGAATTCATATCTTTTTTTAGAAGTTCATACTCTTTAACCACATTTGCGAGTTTCTGCGGATCAACAAACTTCTCCGTCTTGATTTCGAGAATCGTTACTTTATCAACTAATTCTCCGGTTGAAATTTCAATTTTCATCTTTCGTTCCTTTTTCCTTTCCGAAGCTTCCACGAGAGGAATTCTCTCAACTAATATTCGGAAAGTTATCGTTTATATTTTTTTTATCGGATAGTATTTTACTCTGCGTTTTTAAGAATCGTCGTTATGTAACTTCATGAAAAACAGATGTTTGAAGGGGGACAAAAAAACTGCAAAATTAGAATAAATTCAGACATGAGTTTGTGTAAAGTTTTGCATAAAGTCAAATCGGTATCCAATAGTTTTATAGTTCGTTTTTGTTCGTATTTGTTCGCTGTTTTTTTATAATCTTTCATAAAAAATAATACACTACAAAATTTAGAATTTTAATTCCAACTCAAAACTTTTTTTAATTTCTTCAAAAACAAATTCAGCCGAAATTTTATTCATACATTTTTTATTAAGGCAATCCAAATGCGGTTCTTCCGAACTGAAACAGGGAGAGCAATCGACAAGATTTACGATGTTCAGGTTTTCTTCATATTGAGATATTTCAGGGAGGATAAAACCACCGTAAATTATAACCGATCTCTTTTCCACGGCTTTTGCCAAATGCATCAATCCACCTTCTAACCCAATGAAAAACAGAGAATTTTTGATGATGGAAGCAGATTCTCTGATCTTTAATCCTCTGGCATCGAGGGTATTGTTTAACAATTTATCTGTTTTTGAGCCGATTTGCACAAATTTGATTGTCGGGAAATAGTTTCGTAATTGTTGAAATTTATCAAATCCCCACTCCTTTCTATTCGCACTGAAAGTTGATTTTCCCTGAGGACAAATAGATATATAAGGAAAGGAGTATTTTTTTTGAGCATTTTGAATTTCCTCTTTTTTCAGAAACATTTCAGGATAGAAAATCCTATCTTTGCTGACATAACTGCTTATTTGTTGATAAATTGAAAAAGTCGTATCTTTCACTATTTTATATTTTGGCAAAAGATGTCTGCTTGTGGTAGAAATGTGATATTTCGTAACCCAATCCACATTCGGATTATTGATAAACAGGTCTTTCCATTTGCTCTCGATGATGATCCTATGTTTGGGATATTTTTGTCGAAGACCTTGCAAAGAAACTGATAGAAGGAGATTGTCTCCCATAGCATCGGAAGTTCTTCTGATAAATCTTACTTTTGGTCGAAGCAGATAGTAAATAAATTTTAGATAATCAAACATGCTTGACCAATCTTTCATATAATTTTTCAAGTTTCTTGATCATGATATCTTCGGTAAATTTTTTATTCAGAGTAAGCAGAGCATTAGCGGAAAATTTCCGGCGAAGTTTTTCATTATTCATAAGGATCTCGAGTTTCTTGCTCAATAAATCGATATCACCAAACGGAATAAGAAATCCATTGAAATTATCCGAAATTATCTCGTTAATTCCACCGACATCGGTAGCAATGACCGGCTTTCCGGCAGCAAAATATTCGACTATCGAATTAGGAAATCCCTCGATTTCTGAGGTCAAAACCGCAATATCATAAATGGAAGCAGTTAAAATCGGGTCTGCTGTAAATCCTGTAAAAATGATGTTTTTCAGATTCAATTCTGATGCCAATTTTTCCAGATTTTTTTGCTTGGGACCTTCTCCGGTAATAACTAATTTCCAATCGGGATTTTTAATTGAAATATTTGCAAAAGCTTTTATCAGCAGATTAATGCATTTGATCTTTGAAAGATGAGCAGTGATGCCAATAATTTGATCTTCCTTTTTTAGACCGATCTCTTTTTTTCTTTTGATCATCTCTTTTTCGGTAAAATAATGTGGATTTCTGCCATTATAAATTGTCGTAAATTCTTTCATATTCAGCCATTCTGCTTGTAGCTCGAGTTTATCTTTGATCGCATCACAAGGCACGATGGAATGAGTTACAAAAAAATTATGATTGAATTTTGTTTTGAATCGATCAAAGAAATCTTTATCATTTCCCACTCTTCGAATATTTGGGACGACGCAAATTTTTGCAGCAATACCTCCAATACTTATTTCCTTCTCGATATTTGTAACTAACAGGTCGATTTTATTT
>DRTC01000200.1 GCA_011372345.1 Candidatus Cloacimonadota bacterium | reverse complement strand
TTTTAGGTCCAAAATATGGTAAGCATGTGAAGAATATTGCAACTGCAATTTCCAATTTAGACGGAACTCATATCGTGGAAAAACTGCATCAGAAAAAAGATTATTTCATCGATGTTGATGGACATTCCTATAAAATAGCAGAAGAAGACATTTTTATCTCGATCAAAGATAAAGAAGGTTTCACATTTGAAGCAAAAAAAGATCTTTATGTTGCTCTTGATACAACTCTCACTCCAGAACTGATCGAGGAAGGATTAGCTCGAGAGCTGGTAAATAAGATCCAATTCACCAGGAAAGAAAAGGGATTAGCGATTATGGATCGTATCAAGATCTTCTTTGTTGGGAACAACGAAATTACTTCCGTTTTTAATAAATACAAAGATTATATTTATGCTGAAACCCTGGCAAACAGTCACCACCGTGTAAAAGAGTCTCACGAAGATATGATCAAATGGGATATCAATGAGCGTGAGGTTTATTTGACGGTGGAGAAAAGAAAATAACACACCTCAATCCTCTCCTAAAAGGAGAGGAAGCAAAATGGAATCCATAATCTCCTTCTCCTTTTAGGAGAAGGTTGGGATGAGGTAAAAAAAGGAGAAATGATAATGGCAAAAATAAAACCATTCAAAGGTGTTAGACCTGCGGCAGACAAGATCAAAGATGTTGCTTCCCCGCCGTATGATGTTCTGAATTCCAAAGAAGCAAGAAAACAGATTGAAGATAAACCATACAGTTTCCTGCATATCGTCAAACCGGAAGTCGATCTGCCGGAAGATATAAATCTTTATGATGATAAAGTTTATCAGAAAGGGAAAGAAAATCTTTATAAATTTCTCGAAGACGGAATCCTCATTCAGGACGATAAACCTTGTTTTTATCTTTATCGTTTGATCATGGGAAACATCGATCAAGTCGGATTGGTTGCAGGAGCATCCATCGAAGATTATGAAAACGATATTATCAAAAAACATGAGCACACCAGAGCAGATAAAGAAGCAGACAGGATCAAGCATGTCGATACTCTGAATGCTAATACGGGACCTGTTTTCCTTACTTATAAGGCTCGTCAGGATTTTAATGATCTCGCTGAAAGTATTATGAATTCCAAACCGGTTTACGATTTTGAAGCTGATGATAGAATCAAACATATTTTCTGGAAAATAGAAGATGATAAAGTGATTGAAAATATCAAAAATATCTTTTCCGGAATTGATTTCCTTTATGTTGCTGATGGTCATCATCGCTCTGCTTCCGGAACGATTGTCGGACAAAGAAGAAGAGAAAAAAATCCGCATCACACAGGAAATGAAGAATACAACTACTTTTTATCAGTGATCTTTCCGCATAACCAATTATATATAATGGATTATAACAGGATTGTAAAAGATTTGAACGGACTTTCAAATGAGAAATTTTTAAAAGCGGTTCAGGAAAATTTCGAGATCGAAGAATTCTCGAAAACCGAACCTTATCATCCAAAAGGTTTGCATAATTTTGGAATGTATCTCAATGGAATATGGTATGATCTGAAAGCAAAACCAGGAACTTTCGACGAAAACGATCCTGTAAAATCTCTCGATGTCTCCATCTTGCAGGAAAATCTACTTTCCCCCATTTTAAGAATTGGAGATCCTCGAAAAGATAAGAGAATCGATTTTGTGGGTGGAATCCGCGGATTGGAAGAACTTGCCAAACGAGTCGATAACGGAGAAGCTGTTGCCTTCTCGATGTTCCCGACTTCTATCGAGCAATTAATGGCAATTGCTGATGCTGGAAAAGTGATGCCGCCAAAATCAACCTGGTTCGAACCGAAACTACGCTCCGGAGTTATTGTTCATTTACTGGATTAATGTAACTCAAACCTCCGGTTTGAGAATATTCAAACTTCGGAAGTTTTCAAACAAGAACACACCTCCCGGCTAAAGCCGTACTCCTCTCAAG
>DRTC01000199.1 GCA_011372345.1 Candidatus Cloacimonadota bacterium | reverse complement strand
CTTTTATCTCTTTCATTAATGATCCACAAAGGATCAACATTGATATCTGTTTCTTTCCATTTTGAAAAATCTAAATCATTGAATTTCATTTTTTTCTTTAATTTCAGATATCCATTTTCACAGAATGCAATTCTGTGCTACTTTTCACAAACAAGGATGTTTGTGTTACACTGCATAAATATTATTTGTATAGATCCAACCTCGTCCAAAACGAGTGATCTCCAACCTGTAATTTCCTTTTTCTTTGATCTCAAAAGCACCCTTATTATCAAATCTCGATTTGATTTTCTTCCCATTTTTGATCAATTTTGTTCTCGCCATACTTGGAAGATTATAATAGAATTTCAAATTTTCCTGAAATTTTATCTCTTCCCCAAAAATCGCACTTTCTTCTTTTGAATTGGAAATCCCTGCGTAAAAATTGTAAGGAGTTCCCCTTTTATAATTTACCATGTAGGAATTTCCTTTTTTCAATGCCTGCAGAATATTCTGGTCATTTATTTCGGTTTTTTCAGGAAGCAGGATATTTGTCCTGATGGTTTTGAAAAGGGCATTATGAGTCAGGAATTTGAATTTCAAACCGAGAATTTTGTACTCTTCTTCATGAGCATCGATACTTCCAATCGCAGATATCTTTTTCCCTGAATTATTTAGTTGATCCCAATAAGAAAGAGTTTCCTTGAAAGGTTTAATCACAAAAAAAGATGGAAACACAATCATGATCAAGCCATTAAGTTTTGGATGTACTTTTCCGATCCATTCCGAGAGAAAATTCCAGATCTCGATCCCGTCAAAATTATTATTACTTTTATCAGTCCAGGGATATTTTCGAAATTTGGAACTTACTCTTTTTTCAAAAGGATGAGCAACAAAACCAATCGCTCCTTCTTTTGCATAATGATCCACATATTCTCTCGCAGGTTTTTTTAGTAAAATTTCATCTGAATTAAAAACCAGGTAATGATTATTTTTTTCTGCGTCATTTATCTCGAAACCAACAATTATCTGAATATCTTTTTCCGCAAGTAAAAACTCATCTTTTTTTGCTTTCAAAGTCAGATGATCGTTGATCGTAATAAAATCAAGACCATTCCTTTTAGCGGAATCGATGATGTTTTTCAGCGAAGCTTTCGAATCGTATGAATATTGACTGTGATTGTGAATACAACCTGTCAACTCGATAAATTTTCGATTAAAAATTTTTTTTATTTTCATTGTTTCATTTCTTATTTATCTATATCAATTTTTACAAACCTTCAAGGTTTGCTAAACCTTGAAGGTTTTGAATCACTTTAAAAAGAGATATTTAAAGGACTACCTTAAATTATAGGGAGATTATAAGGAATTTTTAAAATCCTCTTTTGTTCTCCCTTATGAAAGGAGATTATATCGGTTTTATTATTTCAGGAAAATACAATTTCGGAAATATTCCTTTTTCATTCCTTGTGATTCGATCTCGATTTTCATTAAATAGATTCCGCTGGAAACTTTTCTCGAATTATTATCACGACCATCCCAGAATAAAAGATGTTCCAAACTATCTTCTTTATGAGAAAGAGATCGAACAAGTTGTCCTTTTATATTGTAAATTTGAACAGAACTTTTTTGGATCTTCAAATCAG
>DRTC01000198.1 GCA_011372345.1 Candidatus Cloacimonadota bacterium | reverse complement strand
TTATTAGATATACGAAACCGGGAGATTTGGTGGTTGATCCGATGTGTGGAAGTGGAACAACAATTGATGTTTGTAAAGAGGAAGGAAGAAGAGTTATAGGCTATGATATCGCACCCACAAGACCAGATATAATTCAAAATGATGCCAGAAAGATTCCATTGCCAGATAACTCTGTTGATATGGTTTTTATTGATTCTCCGTATGGAGATAATGTGAAATATTCTGATCATCCTGATTGTATAGGAAAAATTTCTGCTGAAAAAGAGGAATTTTATCAAGAATTAGAGAAAGTTGCCAAGGAGATATATAGAATTTTGAAACAAGGAAAAATTATCGGTTGGTTAATTGGCGACCATTGGAGAAAGAAATCTGGATTCATTCCTGTCGGTTTCAAAATTTATCAAATGTTAGAGAAATATTTTGAGCCTGTTGATGTTATTTGTGTGGTAAGAAGGAACCAAAGATCAAACACAAAAATTTGGGAACAAAGAGCTTTAAAATATAATTTCTATTTGAGAGGATTTAAGTATTTGTTTATTATGAGAAAAGTTGTATAGTAAAACTTGTTAAAACAAGTATCTTCTGTGTTTTTGTCTTTTAACTTTTACAGCTAACCAATCACTTTGCAAAAAATTATAAAAATAATTTATCTACTTTAAATATTATGGCCGAAATGGTGTAGTTGGTAGCATAAGAGACTGTGGATGAACTTCAAAAAGTTCAATCATTTGTCATATCTTCGCCTTCGGCTCGATATGCCTGCAGAAATCTCTTGGGAGGGGTTCGAGTCTGGCGATCGAAGATTTACTTTTTCGGTTTGCCACAGAAAATCCCCTTTTCGGCCTTTAAGTTTCGTTAACTTTTCTTTTTGCAATATTATCCAATGCATTGATTTTTAAATTTTTCAACTTCAGAAATAAATTCCTCCTTGAAAATTTCAATTTTATCTCTTTTTATTCTTGCTCCCGCCGCTTTTCTGTGACCTCCCCCATCTCCGCCACAAAATTCGGCGACTTTTTTTGCGATCTCTCCGAGATTTATTTCTGTGTTTGTCCTGATACTGATATTGCAGGAATCTTCAAAAACAGAATAAGCAACGACAATCGCATCTTTGTTTTTTTCCAAAATCTGGGTTGCAATAATTGATTTTATGTTATAAGGCGAAATTACTTCTACAAAAATAATGTTTCCTTCTTTCTCTATTTTATTATTTGATTTTGAAATTTCGTTTTGTATAATGTTGTAACATTCTTTTAAATAAGGATTCTGGACAACTTCTTTGCTTGATTTTGCATTCAGCAATATATCCAATATTTTATATTCTTTATCATGTTCTACCAGAGTGGCGGAGAAAATATAATCAGAAATTAAATCCAATTCTTCCCTGTTTTCAAAATTGTCAACAAATTTTCTGCAAAATTCAGAATTCTCATCTCCTTTATCTCCAATTACGCCAACGGCTGCGATCCATTTTGTTTCTTCCATATTCTCAAGTTCGGAGCAAACTTCGTAAACGAGATATGAAGCGGGAATATAACTTTTTGGATCTTTTTCTCTTGGATTGTAAAAAGGCATTTTCGGTTTTTTATTAAACTGATGATGATCTATTATTAAACTGTTCTCCGATATAAATTTTAAGGCATTATCTAGACTGATATCAAGAAAAATCATTGTTTTAGCTTTTTCTACTTCTTTCAGAGGAACTTCTTTTAATTCATAAGTATATTTTATTCCCTTCTTTCTCAGAAAATTTATCAAAATTACCAGAGCACAGATTCCATCGACATCCTTATGAGATATAATTTTAACTTCTTCTCCTAGATTTTTAAGAAATTCTACCGCTTCCTCTTTCATTTTATTCGCTTTCTGAATATGCAAAAATTTTCAATTTCAGATAAATCATCCTTCATATTTCAGCATTTAAGGTTTCCTTTAGTAATTCCTTTAAATAAGCATCTGTGTAAGCATCAATTGTATCGGCAAAATGCACGATCATCGCTTCCAGAATCAATCCCTCCAATTTCAAATGGTTTAAAACAATGTGAATAACTTCTTCGGGAAAATTTCTCGCATACAATTCGCAACCAATCAACTCTTCATGACTAATTAATTTTCCGACCAGTTCATAATTTCTTCCCTTTTTTTTGAAGTCAAAAACCCTCATCAAATCGTGAAGCAATGCTCCGGCAATTACATAATCTTTGTTTATTTTGCAATATTTTTGATCAATGAAATCGGCAATTTTTATCGACAGCTCTGTAACATTTCTCGTATGCCTTATTAATCCTCCCTTCTCCATGTGATGTTCAAATCCTTTATATCCACCAGGACATTCCTCCAATTTGATTTGCTTATAATTCAAATTTTTATTACTCAATTTGATTTCTTTGAGCAAATTTGTGGTTTTTTCCCTCAATTCCCCATCCTCAATTTTGTCAGCCAATTTAAGCAACTCATTCATAAAGTAATTTAATAAAATTAAATATGGGCCTGTAGCTCAGTTTGGTTAGAGCGCCGGTCTTATAAGGCCAGAAGGCATTTTGCCTTTTCAGCTCTAGCGTAAAAGCCGGAGGTCAAGAGAGCGGATGGAAAAACTTCCTGCCTTGATTTCAAATCTCTTCAGGCCCATTTTTAAAATTTTATCAGGATATGGAAAGAGAAATTAAAGGACTATTCAGACAATAGAAATTATAAAAGATTTTTGTTAAATTATGGGCGAGTAGTTCAGTTAAACCTTTTATTGATTATATTGGAAAAAAGGATTAAGCGAAAATTTCGGGGAAATTAATTGATTAATAAGAGACCCTGTAAAAGGTTTAGGATACTGGTAGAATGCCGCCTTGGCATGGCGGAGGCCGGGGGTTCAAATCCCCCCTCGTCCATATCAACCTTCAATATTTGACTTTTAATCTATTTAATTATATTATGGACCAGTAGCTCAGCTTGGTTAGAGCGCCACGCTGATAACGTGGAGGTCGCAAGTTCAAATCTTGCCTGGTCCAATTATTTTTAATTAATATAATTATCAACTTTCCACTTCAAAATCTCTTTATAACTTGTCTGTATATTTCTAAACTATCTTTTCCGATTCCTTGTATTGTGAATTTTTTCCAGCGCCATCCTTTTTGCTTAATCAGTTAATCCATTCAATATTTTCATTTGTTCCTCCGCATCCGATTTCTCCATGCCAAACCAATCAGTTATTTCACAAACATGAAAAAATTTGTCAGTATATTTCAATAGATTTTCTTTTGCTCTTAAATCCTTTGATTATTTTAATCTTTTTTCCGAAGTGTTTTGAGAGCACTTTCACAACCTCTGAATTGGCCTTGTTATTTTCCGGTTTTGATTTGACTTTCACAATCAGAATTCCGTTTTCTTTTACTTCGGATTTTTTTGAGTTCGGAATTACAATAATATCCCTCTTCATAAATGAATATTCATTATTAAAACTTTTGCGGAAAAAACCGGATTTACCTGTTTGCAATCTTCATTTTAGAAACTTAAATTTTTTTTGTAAATTTAAAAATGGAAGTTATAGACGCAAAAAACACTATTCTTGGAAGAATGGCAACAGAAGTTGCAAAAAAAGCCATGAGTGGAGAGGAAATTGCAATTATAAATTCCGAGTTTGCAGTAATTTCCGGAAAAAAGGAAGACATATTTAAAAAATATCTGGAGAGAAAGCAGAGAGGAACTCCGCAGCACGGACCATTTTTTCCTTCAAGCCCGGACCAAATTGTTAGAAGAACGATCAGGGGAATGCTTCCCTACAAGACAAAAAAAGGAAAGGAAGCTTTCAGAAGAATAAAAACCTATGTTGGAATTCCAGAAAAATATAAAAATATGGAATGCAGGAAAATTGGAAAACAGATTGACAAATTAAAATGTAATTTTGTCTTTATTCACGAATTAAGTAAATTTTTAAATGGTAAAAAATAATGGGTAAAATATTTGTTGGCAGGAGAAAAAGAGCGGTTGCGAGAGTAAGAGTGGAAAAAGGAGAAAGAAATATTATTGTAAACCACACCCCTATTGAAAATTTTCCAAAGATTGCGCAATTAAAAATTCTCGAACCTCTTTTAATTGCGGGAAACGAAAACTTTAAGATAAGTGCAAATGTGAGAGGAGGAGGCATAATGGGTCAGGCGGAGGCAATTGCTCAGGGAATTGCAAAGGGATTGGTTTCTTTGGAGGGAGAAGAACTGAAAAGAAAATTTCTAGATTATGACAGAAATTTGTTGATTCCCGATGTGAGAAGAACCGAACCGCACAAACCTTCAAGAAGCAAAAAAGGTCCGAGAAGGCACAAACAGAGAAGCAAGAGGTAATTATTTTTTGATCATTTCGTATAATAACAGACGATAATCCTTATTATCAGATTTATTTATTGATGAATCTCCGTAAGTTTTAAAAACATTTTCAACAAAATCGTCCTCATCGCTGCCCAACAATTCTTTTATTACTGATCCGCTTTTTATACTTTTTAGATCTTGCATATCTGTATCCAAAGGCACCAGCGTTAATCCTTCCGGATAGGCGGAATTATTTTTGATATAAACAAATCCCATTTTTTCTGTATTTAATTTCTGTATTTTTTTTCTGCCAAGTACAAATCTTCCAGTAATTCTGGAAAGTTCTCCTGGTTTTTTCAGGCGTCCCGTCAATATATGATCAGAATAATTTCTTAAATCAGTATAGGGAATCTCATTTTCATCTGAAAAACAACTCTCAAAGAGTTTTTCATCTTCTTTTTTTAACCAGAATCTCGCAAATATTTTTGGCATATCAATTTTTTTATAAAAATCTATACGAAATACGTCTTCCCCATCTCCTTTGGTTGTTGTGACTTCCTCCTCTTCTTCGGATGTTTCCGGGTTTTTAATTCCATAAGCAATAATTTCTTCCCCATTTCCTAATCTGTTGATCAGGTTTTCCGAATTCAGAACTCTTACTTTTGTAGACCCAGAATAAGATTTCAAATAAATTGAATTTTCTGTGTCTTGAGGGTAAATAACCTTGCACTCAACCATCAAGGAAGTATTGTCACCTCCCTTTTCGAAACCATCCACCGCTCTATATACCTTCATAATTCTCTTTAAAAATTTAAAATATTCATTTATGAGAAATACAAAAAAGTTTCTAAATATGAGTGTTTTTTCTTGATCAAGATGATTTATTTAGGTCCGGCAGGGATACCAACAATTACAAGGGGAGATACGCTTCGGGGAATTAAAGATGTAAAAAAATTGGGATTGAATGCGATGGAACTTGAATTTGTCAGGGGCATTTATCTGAAAAAAGAAGAGGCGGTT